>NZ_JBEPCJ010000034.1:0-98465 GCF_040299565.1 Spirillospora sp. NPDC000708 | reverse complement strand
GACCTCCCCCCCCCCCCCGCGCAACCCCACCCCCCCCCCCCCCCCGCGGCCCCGGCCCCTGGCGGCGCCCACCGTTCGCGTTTCCGCGGCCGTTCGGGCGGAGCGGAAATCGCGACATAGGATCATCCGGGTGAGCAAGAGGACCACGACGCGCAACGGGACCGCCCGCCCGATCCGGCTTCTCGGCGACCCGGTGCTGCGCACCGCGTGCGACCCCGTGCGAACGTTCGACGCGTCCCTGGAGAAGCTGGTCGACGACATGTTCGTCACGATGTACGAGGCGGACGGCGCGGGCGTGGCCGCGAACCAGGTCGGCTCCGGCCTGCGGCTGTTCGTGTACGACTGCGAGGACGACCGGGGCCGCCGGCACGTCGGCCACGTCGTCAACCCGGTGCTCGTGGCCGCCGACGGCGAGCTGCTGGTGGAGCCCGAGGGGTGCCTGTCGCTGCCGGGCCTGCGGTTCGACACCCCGCGCCACGCGCACGCGGTCGTGGAGGGCATGGACGCGAAGGGCCGGCCCGTCCGCGTGGAGGGGACCGGGTACTTCGCCCGCTGCCTGCAGCACGAGTGCGGACATCTCGACGGCGAGGTCTACATCGACGTGCTGTCCGGCGACGCGCGACGCGAGGCCATGCGCGCGATCCGGAACCTCCAGCGCCCCTGAGCCCGGCCTCCCGGCCGCACCGGCGTGACGATCCTGAGCCCGGCCTCCCCCTGAGCCCGACCGCCCTGAGCCCGGCCCACTGAGCCCGGCCCACTGAGCCCGGCTCAGTCGGCGTCGAGCGGGAGGAGCACGCGGAAGGTCGCGCCCTCGCCCGGGGTCGAGTCGACCTCGACCGACCCCTCGTGCGCGGCGACGAGCGCGGCGACGATGGCGAGACCGAGGCCGGTCCCGGTCCGGCCGCCCTCGCGGGAGCGGGACGCGTCGGCGCGGTAGAAGCGCTCAAAGACGCGTTCGGCCTGGTCGGGCGAGAGGCCGGGGCCCTCGTCCGCGACCTCCAGCTTCGCGGCGGGCGCCCCGCGCAGGGTGCCCGGGGACAGGCGCACCTCCACCGGCGTGCCCGGCGGCGTGTGCGCCACCGCGTTCGTCAGCAGGTTGCCGAGGACCTGCCGCAGGCGCGGCTCGTCCCCGCGCACCTGGTAGGCGAGACCGCCCTCGACCGACAGCTCGATCCGGCGGTCCGGCGCGACCACCCGGGCCTCCTGCACCGAGTCGGCGGCGACGGCGAGCAGGTCGACGGGGCGCCGCTCGATGGGCCGCTGGCGGTCGAGGCGGGCGAGCAGCAGCAGGTCCTCGACGAGCAGGCCCATCCGGCCGGCGGTCTCCTCGATGCGGCCGATCATCCGGCCGATCTCCTCGGGGGTGCGGGCGGCGCCCTGCCGGTAGAACTCGGCGAAACCGCGGATGGCGGTGAGCGGGGTGCGCAGCTCGTGGCTCGCGTCGGCGACGAAGCGGCGCATCCGCTCCTCGGACCGGCGGGCCGTCTCCTCCGAGCGCCGCGCCGCCGCCTCCGACTCGGCGCGGGCGCCGAACGCCGCCTCGATCTGGGCGAGCATCGCGTTCAGGGACCGTCCGAGCCGGCCCATCTCGGTGCGCGGGTCGGCCTCCGGGACGCGCCGCGACAGGTCGCCGGCCGCGATCGCGCCGGCGGTCTCCTCCACCTCGGCGAGCGGGCGCAGGCTCGCGCGCACCACCCACACCCCGAGGACGACCAGCACGGCGAGGACCAGCAGCCCGACGATCACGTCGATGGCGATGAGCCGGTTCACGGTCCGCTGGATCTCCGCCAGGCTGACCGCGATGAGGACGGTGGCGCCGGTGCCGGGGATCGGCTCGGCGAGGACCCGCCAGTTCGTGCTCGACCCGCCCGTCCCGGACACGGTGAACGGCCGGTCGATCCGGCCGGTGACGTCGGCGGGCAGCTTGGGGTAGCCGCGCTCGCCGACCGCGAGGTTCTGCCCGATCGGACGGCCGTTGGCCCCGCGGACCTGCGCGTACATCTCGCTGGGCACCCGGACGTTCAGGTTGTAGTGCCCCTGGACCTGCTCGGTCACCTGGATGATCACATGCCCGACCGAGGAGCGCAGCTGGTCGTCGGCGCGCCCGACGAGGTACTGGCGCAGCACGGAGGCGCCGGCCGCGCTCATCACGGTCATCCCGAGGGTGACCAGGACGAGCATGCCGGCGATGAGCTTCATCTGCAGCGGCGACCGCGACCACAGCCCGCGGATCCAGGAGTTCCAGCGCGGGCGCCGCGTCCCCCGCGGCGGCTCGTCGCCCCCCGTCCCGCCCGGGTACGGGCCGTACGGCATGCCGGCCGCGTGCGCGCCGCCGGGCGGCGGTCCCGGTTCCATGACCGGCCGGTCGCCGGGCGCCGGGCCCGCGGGGTGCGCGGGGAGCGCGCCGGGGCCGGGGACGCGGGGCTCCATCAGGCCGGGGGCTCTCTCAGGACGTAGCCGACGCCCCTCAGCGTGTGGATGAGGCGGGGCTCGGCGTTGTCGACCTTGCGCCGCAGCGCGGACACGTAGGACTCGACGATGCCCGCGTCGCCGCGGAAGTCGTAGTTCCACACGTGGTCGAGGATCTGGGCCTTGGACAGGACGCGCCCGGCGTTCGCCATGAAGTAGCGGAGCAGCTTGAACTCGGTCGGCGACAGCTGCACCGCCTTGCCGCCGCGCCAGACCTCGTGGCTGTCCTCGTCCAGCTCGACGTCCGCGAACACCATCCGGGGCGGGGGCTCGGCGACGCCGCCGCGGAAGCGCCGCAGGACGGCGCGGATGCGGGCGATGACCTCCTCCAGGCTGAACGGCTTGGTGACGTAGTCGTCGCCGCCGATCGTCAGTCCCTTGATGCGGTCCTGGACCGCGTCGCGCGCGGTGAGGAACAGCACGGGGGTGTGGTCGCCGCCGGACCGCAGCCGCCGCGCGACGTCGAACCCGTCGATGTCGGGCAGCATCACGTCGAGGACGATCAGGTCGGGCCGGTGCCGGCGCGCGGACTGGACGGCGTCGGCCCCGTTGGTCGCGGTGAGCACCTCGAAGCCGGTGAAGCGCAGGCTGCCGGCCAGCAGCTCCAGGATGTTCGGCTCGTCCTCGACGACGAGCAGCGTCGCCTCGGGCGCCCGCACGCCCGCGTTCGCGTTCGCCGTCCGTTCAACCACTGACACGCTCTCCCTCCAGGGTCGCCTCCAAGGCTCGCACCCGAACCTGAATGTCCCCTGAAGGTGCGCCGAGCATTCCCTTCACCTGCGGCTCCCCGCCTCCGCCTCGACGGCGCGGATCAGCATGTCGAGCTCGGTGTCGAACACCTCGGCGGTGGTGATCTCGCGGAGGTGGGGTTCGGCGGCGCGCAGCCGGGGCAGGGCGCCGGGGCCGTCGCCGGCGGCGCGGCCGTGGGCGCCGAGGCTGGCGTTGCGGTGCCGGTCGATGGGGTCGCCGTGGGCCTCGAAGTGCATCCGGCCGAGGACGAGGTCGATGAAGACCAGGTAGTAGCGGACGGCGGCGCGCTCGTCGAGGCCGGCGTCGGCGAGGGTCGCGAGGATCGTCTCCACGAGTCGGAGGGCGCCGGGACCGTGGTCGCCGCGGGTGACCAGGGCGTCGATGGTGCCGGGGTAGGCGCCGAGTTCGCGGCGCAGGCCGTCGGCGATGCGGCGGAGGCGGCCGGGCCAGGGGCCGGCGCCGAGGTCGGACGGGACGATGTCGCGCGCCGCGATCGCGTCCATGACGAGCGCGACGAGCTCGTCCTTGCCGGAGACGTGCCGGTAGAGGGCCATGCGGGAGACGCCGAGGTCGGCGGCGAGGGCGCGGATGGTGAGGGCACCGAGGCCGTCCCGCCGGGTGATCTCGAGGGCGGCGGCGACGATCTGCGCGCGGCTGATGCTGCCCCAGGGCCGCCGCTCCCGAGCGGGCGGGTCGGACGCACCGGCGGGCGGGTCGGGCGGCCCGGCGGGCGGGCGGTGCGGGCCGGACTCGGACATGCGGAGAACCGTAGCCGAACATCTTGCGGACGCCTGTCCGCAAGATTTAGGTTCGCCTTACCTAACACGTCGATCGAAAAGGCGGATCCGATGCCCGGAGGGCCGGAACGGAGGGGGATGGTCGCGGCGCTGCTGGCCGCCGCGTTCCCCGCGAGCCTCGCGCAGACGATCGTCATCGCCGCGCTGCCCGTGCTGCGGGACGAGCTGGACGTCCCCGCCGCGCAGGTGACCTGGACGCTCACGGCGTTCATGCTGGCCGGGGCCGTCGTCACGCCGATCGCCGGGCGGCTCGGCGACCTGTACGGGCACCGCCGGATCCTGGTGGCCTGCCTGCTGCTGTTCACCGCCGGGACGGTCGCCGCGGGCCTCGCCGCGTCCGCGCACTCCTTCGGGTGGCTGGTGGCGGGACGCGCCGTCCAGGGGACGGGCTCGGGCGCGTTCCCGCTCGCGCTCGGGATCGCCCGGTCGGCGCTGCCGCCGCACCGGCTGCGCGGCGTGGTCGCGCTGGTCAGCGCCGTGTTCGGGATCGGCGGGTCGGCCGGGATGGTGGTCGCGGGCCCGCTCGTCGACGCCGCCGGGACGCCGTGGCTGTTCTGGGCGACGCTGGTCCTCGCCGCCGGCGCGCTCGCCCTGGCGGCCCGGCTGCCGGCGACGCGGCCGGGCGGTTCCGGGCGGATCGACCCGGTCGGCGCGGTGCTGCTGCCGGCGACGCTGGTCTGCCTGCTGCTGGCGATCAGCCAGGGGCGCGCGTGGGGCTGGGGCTCGGCGCGGGTCATGGGGCTGTTCGCGGGCGCGGGCCTGGCGCTGGCCGCCTTCACGGCGGCCGAGCTGCGCGTCCGCGCGCCGCTGGTAGACCTGCGGCTGCTGCGCGGGCGCGGACCGGCCGCCACCACGCTGGCCACCCTGGTCGTGTGCGTGGCGATGTTCGGTTCGATCACGCTGATCCCGCAGTTCGTGCAGGCGCCGCGGGCGTCCGGCTACGGGTTCGGGCTCTCCGCGTCCGCGGCCGGGCTGCTGATGGTGCCGATGGCGGCGCTGATGCTGCTCGCCGGCCCGGCGGCGCCCCGGCTCGCCCGCCGCGCCGGGTCCCGCGTCCCGTTCCAGGCCGGGACGGTCTGCGCGGTCGCCGCGTTCGCCCTGCTCGCGTGGGCGCACGGGGCGCTGTGGGAGGTGTACGCCGCCTGCGCGGTCATCGGGGTCGGCTACGGGCTGGCGTTCGCGGCCATCGGGAACCTCGTCGTGGAGAACGCCCCGCCCGGACAGACCGGGGTGGCGACGGGCGTCAACACGATCGTGCGGACGGTCGGGGCCGCCGTCGGCGCGCAGGCCGTCACCGCGATCCTCGCGGCGCGCACCGCGTCCGCGGCGAAGCTCCCGCCGGAGTCGGGCTACACGGGAGCGTTCGCGGTGCTCGCCGTGATCGCGGTCGCGGCCCTCGGCGTCGCCGCCGCGATCCCGCGCGGTCCCGGGGGCGCGCGGGATCCTCGGGAAGAGCGGGGCGTGGATTCAGGGAACGTTCAGGTACGTGCGCTTGAGTAGTCGGCACAGGGCGCGCCCCGGTCCGGACAGGGACCGGATCCCCGCGCCCTGGCCACTCCTCCTCGCCACCGCGGCCGAGAGGGCGACACGCCGCACGCCCTCCCGGCCGCGGTTTTTTTGACGCCGGCCTTATCCAGCACACTTTCAGGCCGGATCCAGGTGGGCTCCAGACCCCCGGCGCAGATTCGTATGCGACGGCGAGACGAGGGAGTTCACATGGACGCCGGAAGGCCCGAGGAGCCACAGCAGCACAGTTGGGATCGGCACGTCGCGGGATCCGAGCGGCACGCGCCATCCGAGCGGCCCGCGGCACCGGGGCACGCCGGAGGCCCCGAGCGGCCCGATCTCACCCGGCCCGGACAGCCGCACCAGCGGCAGCCGCACGACCAGCCGCTGCTCGGGGAGGCTGCGCCCGGCCAGCAGACGCCCGGCCAGCAGGCACCCGAGGAGCAAGCGCACGGCCAGCAGGCCCACGGCCAGCAGGCGTACGGGGGATGGCAGCAGCCCGGGGCGTGGCACGCGCCCACGGCGGCGGCAGGCGCCGGCGCGGCGGGGCCGCCGCACTGGGGCGTCCCGCAGGCCGGGGCGGCGGGGCCGTTCCGCCGTGGCCCGCTGTGGACGGCCCGGCAGAAGGTCGCGGCGCTGGTCGCGGGGGCCGCGCTGGCGGTCGGCGCGGGCGGGGCGGGCGCGGCCGTGGCGATGGCGTTCGCCGACCACGGCACCGTCTACTCCAGCCCGGTCGCCGTCTCCGGCGCGTCCAGCAAGGCGAGCACGACGGCGCAGGTCGCCGCCGCGGTGCAGCCGAGCGTCGTGTCGATCTCGAGCCGGTCGCAGACGGGCGAGAGCGAGGGGTCCGGGGTGATCCTGCGCTCGGACGGCGTGATCATGACGAACGCGCACGTCGTCTCGGACGGCGGGCAGCTCTCGGTGAAGTTGAGCGACGGCAGGACGGCGCCGGCGACGCTGCTCGGCGCCGACACCGCGAACGACATCGCGGTGATCAAGGCGCAGGGCGTGTCCGGGCTGAAGCCCGCGACGCTCGGCGACAGCGACCGGCTCGCGGTCGGCGACACCGTCCTCGCGGTCGGCAACCCGCTCGGGCTGAGCGGGTCGGTGACGTCCGGCATCGTCAGCGCGCTCGGCCGCCAGGTCCAGGAGGGCGACTCCGGCGGCGGCCAGCAGGACCTGCCGCCGGGCCTGCAGGGACGGCTGTCCCAGCAGCAGCAGGCCGTCATCGAGAACGCGATCCAGACCGACGCGGCCATCAACCCCGGCAACTCCGGCGGCGCGCTGGTGAACAGCGCCGGCCAGGTGATCGGCGTCAACACGGCGATCGCCACGTCCGGCAGCAGCTCGGGCAACATCGGCGTCGGCTTCGCGATCCCGATCGACCAGGCGAAGAAGGCCGCCGACAAGATCATCTCGAGCGCGTCGGTGTAGAGGCTCACCGGGGAGCGCCGTCCCGTCCAGGCTCTGGGGGGAGCGGGCGGACGGGCGGCGGCCCCGGTGTGCGGGGCCGTTCCCAGGCCGGGCCGGGTGCTGGGGACGGCCCCGGCATGGAAGAGCGGCCGCGTGACCTGCCTGTGGGTCACGCGGCCGCGCTCAGCTCGACGGGACGCGGTCAGCTCGACGGGACGCGGATCGCCGGACGGCGCCCGGCCGTCGCCTTCGCCAGCATCTTGCGCGTCGTGTGGAGGTAGTAGTCGCGGGGCAGCGTCCGCAGCCGCAGCGGCAGCCGCGGGTACACCACCGAAAGCGCCCCCATCAGCATCCGGAACCGCAGCTCGCGCGCCCGGTTCCACGTCCATCCGTACTGCTCGCGGATCGGCGCCGGCATCATCCCCGCGGTGATCAGCCGGATCGCCGCCAGGCCGGGCGTGTTCAGCGGGCCGCCGGGCAGCCTCGGGTGCAGCACCTGGTGGGCGATCGCCCGGGACGCGTCGCTGATCTCCAGGTCGTTGAGCATGCCGGCGTAATACACGCGGAAGTCCCGGTACGTCTTGGGCAGCCGCTCCTCGGGGCAGCCCAGGATCGTCGCGTAGACCTTGGTCTGGCCGTAGAACTCCGCCAGCTCGTCCTCGGCGAGCGTCCGGCGGAACAGCAGCTGGTAGAACTGCGCGGCGACGGCGAAGAGGGTGGCCGCGACCCACACCTGCAGCTCCGGGTCGTTCGCCCGGTAACCGGGGCCGGTGACCTGGTCGTGCCCCCGCGTCACGAGGGCACTGAAGGCCTCCGCCTCCTCCCGCGTCCCGAACTGCACCGCGTAGAGCCAGCCCATGGTGTTGCGCAGCCGCCGCAGCGGGTCCTCGGCGGTGTAGCTGTGGTCGTACACGCCCTGCGCGACCTGCGGATGCGCGGTCTGCAGCAGCGACGCTGCCCCGCCCGCCGCGATGAGCACGCCTTCCCGGGTGATCTGGCGGATGAGGTCGTCGTCGGAGAACAGTCCTTCGGTCATGACGATCAGTGTAAGTAAGTACTTGCACGACACGCACCCCCGGGGCGGCGGAAAACCGGACGACATGATCGTCCGCGGACGGGGATAATCGGGGACATGCCCGACGACATCCACGTCCGCGGCTCGGTCTCCATCCCGGAGTCCGAGCTCGGCTGGCGTTTCTCCCGCTCCTCGGGACCGGGCGGGCAGCACGTCAACACCAGCGCGACCGCCGCCGAGCTGTCCTTCGACGTCGCCGCGTCCCCGTCCCTGCCCGAGCCCCTCAAGGCGCGCGCGCTGGAGCGGCTGTCGGGACGGCTCGTCCGGGGCGTCCTGACGATCCGCGCCGAGGAGTACCGCTCCCAGATGCGCAACCGCGAGGCCGCGCGCGCCCGGCTCGGCGCGCTGCTGGCCGAGGCCACGGCGCCGCCGCCGAAGAAGCGCATCCCCAAGAAGGTCCCGCGCGGCATCAACGAGCGGCGCCTGGAGAACAAGAAGCGCCGCTCCGACGTCAAGCGGCAGCGCTCCCGCCGCTGGGACTGAGCGGCCCTTCTCGCGCGTCTCGGGCAAATTGTCCGAAGTGAGCAATTCAGCCATCATGTCGGGGCGACATCGCGGCTGATCGGCTGCGAAAACTCGGCACTGCCGAAAACGACGGCAAACTCGGCCGAGCCGCGAAAAATCCGTAGATGTTTGCTTCTCCGGGCCGACGGAATGACCTGCGCGGATCCCGCGGCGGAACGCCGCGGCCATGCCGCGACGCATGCGCGTCCGCGGCCAGCAGATCAGCAGAAACGGAGAAGAAACAGGATGAGATGGACTACCGCGGGTCCGGTCGGCGTCGTCGCCGTGCTGGCCGGTCTCGCCCCCTTCGCGACCGCAGGGCAGGCGTCGGCGCAGGAGGGCGGCGCGCACGGGCACGACCACCGCATCCATGTGGTGCGTCCGGGACACTCGATCCAGGAGGCCGTCGACCGGGCCAGGCCCGGCGACACCATAAAGCTCCTCCGCGGGACCTATGACGGGGGCGTCCTGGTCACGAAACGCCTCACCATCCGCGGCTCCGGCGACAAGACCGTGCTCCGGCCGGGCGGCGTCGACCACTGCGCCGCCGTCATGCGGGCCGGCACCGGCATCTGCGTCATCGGGCGCCCCGGCCACCCCGTGAAGGGCGTCACTATCAAGGACCTGACCGTGCGCAGGTTCGCGAAGAACGGGATCTTCGGCCAGTTCACCGACCGCCTCACCGTCGAACACGTCCTCGCCGCCGACAATGGCGAGTACGGAATCTCGGAATTCAACTCGACGCGCGGGCGGTTCGCGCACGACTGGGCCCTCAACAACGGCGACGAGGCCGGATTCTATGTCGGCGACATCGCCGACGCGCACGGGACGGTCGTCACCGGGAACCGGTCGACCGGAAACGCCATCGGCCTGCTCGTCCGGCACGCCCGCCACGTCAAGGCGTGGGAGAACCAGCTCGTCGGCAACTGCGTCGGCGTCGCGCTGGTCGACGACAGTCAGAGGGGCGGCCAGGGCAACACCAAGGTGTGGAAGAACAACGTCTCGAAGAACAACCGGGAATGCGCCGCGCACGAGGAGGTCCCACCGCTCGGCGGCACCGGCGTACTGTTCTTCGGCGGCGACCACAACCTCGTCGAGAAGAACGTCGTGAAGGACAACCGGGGAAGGCTGCCGTACTCCGGCGGCATCGTGCTCTTCCGCGGGACGCCGCCGCTGAACCGGCCCGCCCGCGACAACCTCGTCCAGTTCAACGTGGTCCACGGCAACGCGCCGTTCGACCTGGTGGACAACAGCGGCAGCAGGACCAACCGGTTCCGCCACAACCTGTGCCGCACGTCCAACCCGGCCGGTCTCTGCTGACCTGACCGCGCCGGCGGTCCGTCCCGGGTGACCGCCCCGGCGCCGGTGCCCGCGCCGCGTCCCGCCGCCGGGACGCGGAAATCCCTCCGCGGGCACCTCCGGCGGCACGGGAGCGCAACGGGGCAGACGCGGGGCTTGGCGCGGGGACCGTCGCTGGCCTGGGACGTGCGAACGCCCGTCCCGGGGGTGGACGGGACGGGCGTCCGGACCTGGCCGGCCGGAGGTCGGCCGCAGTCCGCGGTGCCGGCCGTGCGCCGGCCTCGGCGGGGCGGGTCAGCCGTAGTACTCGATGAAGGGCACCTTCTTGCCGGTCTGCGTCGCGGTCCCGGCGCTGACGATCGCCGCGGTGCCGGGACGGGCGTCGGCGTCGGACGCCTGGACGGCGCCGCTGCGGGCGGGCCCGTTGAGGGTCGTCCACGACGTGCCGTTGTAGTGCATGTACTGGGTCCTGGTGCCGGTCGTGACCGGAAGCATGACCACGCCGCCCTTGCCGTCGGCCGACAGCCCGATGCCCGCCGTGTTCAGCGGGGTGTTGATCGTCTTCCAGGACGTGCCGTCGTAGCGCAGGATCGCGTTGGTGATCTGGGCGTTCTGCCGGACGCGCAGCACGTACACGTTCGTCGGCGAGTTCTCGACGATCTTGTAGAGGGTGCCCTGGTAGGCGGGGGTGCCGAGGGAGCCCGGTACGGCGATCCGCTTCCACGCCTTGCCGTCGTAGTGCATCACCAGGCCGGTGACCGACGTGCCGGTGGCGGACGTCGACCCGGCCAGCCACACGTCGTTCTTCGATTTCACGTCCACGGCGGTGATCGTGGACGAGGCGGGCAGCGGCACCTTCGCGTCCGCCCACGCGGTGCCCGTCCAGCGCAGGACGGCGCTGAGGCCGCCCGCGGTCGGGTCGACGCCCGCGACGGAGTAGGCGGTACCGTCCGGCGCGGCCGCGACCTGGCTCGGCAGGCCGACCAGCGGGTAGGCCGCCTTGCTCCACTTGGCGCCGTTCCAGTACAGCCCGACGGTGCCGCCGAGGTTGTAGCCGACGATCCACGCCTTGCTCGCGCTCGCGACCGCGACGTCCGTCGGGGTGAACCCGACCGGGCTGGCCTGCGCCACCCACGCCGACCCGTTCCACTTGGCGATCTTCGTCTGGGGGCTGAAGAACGAGCCCGCGGCGCCGACGGCCCAGCCGGCGTTCGCCGCGCCGAAGTCGACGCGGTCGAGGCTGCCGTCATAGGCCAGACCGGCGCCGCCGACGTTCTTCCACCCGGCGGCGGCCTCGGCGGGCACGGCGGACAGGGCGAGCGTTCCGGCGCCGCAGGCGATCGCCAGGGCCGCGGCGCGCACCGCGTTCCGTCCCATGAGAGCTCCCAAGATCAGTTCAAGCGCACGCCAAAGAGTACGGGAAGACTTACTTCCAGGTAAGAGGGACTTTCCGGACGGCCAGAACAGGCCGCACCCGCCCCAGGCATCCCGCTCGCCTCCCGCGCCCCGGGAACGGAGGACGCCCGGAGCCGGTGCGGCTCCGGGCGTCCGGCATGCGGAGGGCGGTGACCGGAGGACGTCCCTCCGGCCACCGCCCGCCGATCACCCGCGAAAGGCGATCACCTGCGAAAGGCGGTCACCCGCGAAAGGAAGGCGGTCACTCGCCCTTCCAGTTCGGCTTGCGCTTCTCGGCGAAGGCCGCCGGGCCCTCCTGCGCGTCCTTGGAGGTGAAGACGGGCAGCGTGATGTCCTGCTGCTTCTTCCACGCCTCGGCGGACGACCAGTCGGCGGACTCGACGATGACCTTCTTGGTCGCGGCGAGCGCCAGCGGGGCGTTCTCCGCGACCTTGAGGGCCAGCTCCTTGGCCGCGGCGAGCGCGCCGCCCGGCTCGGCGAGCCGGTTGACGAACCCGAGCTCGGCCATCCGCTCCGCCGGGTACCTGTCGCCGGTCAGGGCGATCTCCATGGCGATGTGGAACGGGATGCGCTGCGGCAGCCGCAGCAGCCCGCCGCCCGCCGCGACCAGGCCGCGCTTCGGCTCGGGCAGCCCGAACTGGGCCTCCCGGGACGCCACGATCATGTCGCAGGCCAGCGCGACCTCGCAGCCGCCGGCCAGCGCGTAGCCCTCCACCGCGGCGATCAGCGGCTTGGCCGCCGGACGCTCGGTGATGCCGGCGAACCCGCGGCCCTCGACGGTCGGGTTGTCGCCCGTGAGGAAGCCCTTGAGGTCCATGCCGGAGCAGAACGTGCCGCCGGCGCCGGTCAGGACGCCGATGGACAGGTCCTTGCGGGAGTCCAGCTCGTCCAGGGCCGCCGCGATCCCCTTCGCCACCTCGCCGTTGACCGCGTTGCGGGCCTCCGGCCGGTTGATGGTGATGATGAGGACGGCGCCGTCTTCTTCGGTGAGAACAGCGTCGGTCATTCAGTGCCTCACTTCGGCTGGAAGCGGATGCCACCGTCGAAACGGATGGTCTCGCCGTTCATGTAGTCGTTCTCGATGAGGGACTTGACCAGGTGCGCGAACTCCGACGCCTTGCCCATCCGCTTCGGGAACGGCACCGGCGCGGCGAGCTTGGCCTTGAACGCCTCGGCGGCCTCGCCCTCGCCGTAGATCGGCGTGTCGATGATGCCGGGGCAGATCGTGTTGACCCGGACGCCGATCGCGGCGAGGTCGCGGGCGGCCGGCAGCGTCATGCCGATGATGCCGCCCTTGGAGGCCGAGTAGGCGATCTGCCCGGTCTGGCCCTCGATGCCGGCGATGGACGCGGTGTTGATCACCACGCCGCGGGCGCCGTCGGCGTCGGCGGGCTCGGTCTTGGAGATCGCCGCGGCGCCGATGCGCATCAGGTTGAAGGTGCCGATCAGGTTGACCCGGATGACGGTCTCGTAGGAGGCCAGGTCGTGCGGGGTGCCGTCGCGGCCGACGGTGCGCGAGGCCCAGCCGATGCCGGCGCTGTTGACGATGACGCGCAGCGGGGCGCCGGTGTCGACGGCGGCCTGGACGGCGGCCTGCACCTGCTCCTCGCTGGAGACGTCGGTCTTGACGAAGACGCCGCCGACCTCGTCGGCGACCTTCTTGCCCTTGTCCTCGTTCATGTCGGCGACGACGACCTTGGCGCCTTCGGCGGCCAGCGCGCGGACGGTGGCCTCACCGAGGCCGCTCGCGCCACCGGATACGACGGCGGAAACTCCGTTCAGGTCCATAAGCAGCACCTTACGTGAGGGACCGAATGTGGTTCGGGATGATGTTACCCAGACGTCACCCCGGCGTTCTGCTCACACCCCGGCGGATTGCCCGGGCGCGATGTTACTCGGGAGTCACAATACGGCGAACGTTTGCCGGGGAACGCCCCGGGCACCCGTCGGTGCATGACCGAACCTCCGGCACAGAGCCAGACCTACCCGGGCCGCACGGGGGACATGACACCCGAGCCCCGCGACGAGATGCGCGGCTACACCGGCAGCGGCCTCCTCGACGGCAGGCGCGCGCTGATCACCGGCGGCGACTCGGGCATCGGCCGCGCGGTCTCCGTCGCGTTCGCCAAGGAGGGCGCCGACGTCGCCCTCACCTACCTCGAAGAGGACGACGACGCCCGGCACACCGCCTCCCTCGTCGAGGCCGAAGGGCGCCGCTGCTTCACCTTCGGCGGCGACCTCGCCGAGGAGCGGCACTGCCGCGAGACCGTCGAGCACGCCGTCCGCGACCTCGGCGGCCTCGACGTCCTCGTCCTGCACCACGGCACCCAGACGCCGGTCAAGGACGTCCGCGAGATCGACGATGCGCAGCTCCAGCGCACGTTCGCCGTCAACGTGTACGCGCTGTTCTGGATCGTCCAGGAGGCCCTCGACCACATGGGTCCCGGGTCGTCCATCGTCTTCACCGGGTCCATCAACGGGCTGCGCGGCAACAAGACGCTGATCGACTACGCCCCCAGCAAGGCCGCCGCGATGACCCTCGCCACCTCCCTCGCGCAGAACCTCATGGACCGCGAGATCCGCGTCAACTGCGTCGCCCCCGGCCCCGTCTGGACGCCGCTGATCCCCGCCACGTTCGACGCCGAGCGCGTCGAGGGCTTCGGCGGGCAGGCCCCGATGGGCCGCCCCGCGGACCCCGACGAGATCGCCCCCTCCTACGTCTTCTTCGCCGCGAACCGGCAGTCGTCCTACTACACCGGCCAGACGCTGGTGCCGGCCGGCGGCGAGATCCATCCCGGCTGAGGCGCCCATGGACCTCCAGCGCAGCGACCCCTCCGAACCCGGTTTCGCGCGGCGCAAGTGCGGCAAAGGCTTCACCTACCTCGGCCCGGACGGCCGCACCCTGGCCGACCCCGCCGAGCGCGCGCGCATCCGCGCCCTCGTCATACCGCCCGCCTGGCAGGACGTGTGGATCTGCCCCGACGCCGACGGCCACATCCAGGCGATGGGCACCGACGCCGCCGGACGCCGCCAGTACCTCTACCACGAGGCGTGGCGCGAGCAGCGCGACCGCGAGAAGCACGACCACGTCCTCGACCTGGCCGCGCGCCTCCCCGACGTCCGCGACACGCTCGCCGGGCACCTCGCCGGCCGCGGCTACCGCCGCGAGCGCGTGCTGTCCGCCGCCGTCCGGCTCATCGACCTCGGCTTCTTCCGCATCGGCAGCGAGGAGTACGCGGCGGAGAACGGCACGTTCGGGCTCGCGACCGTCCTGCGCGAGCACGTCACCTGCCGGCGGGGCGAGGTCGCCTTCGAGTACCCGGCGAAGGGCTCGAAGGACCGCTACCAGTCCGTCGCCGAGGAGAACGTCTGCAAGGTCGTCACTGGCCTGAAGCGCCGCGAGGACGGCTCCCCCGAACTCCTCGCCTACCGGACGCGCAACGGCTGGCACGACGTCACCGCGTCCGACATCAACGCCTTCATCCGCGAGGTGACCGGCGGCGACTTCACCGCCAAGGACTTCCGCACCTGGCACGCCACCGTCCTCGCCGCCGTCGGCCTCGCCGTCTCCACCCGCGCCGGCACCGGCGAGGCCGCCCGCCGCAAGGCCGTCGTCCGCGTCGTCAAGGAGGTCGCCGCCTACCTCGGCAACACCCCGGCGGTGGCCCGCGCCTCCTACATCGACCCGCGCATCATCACCCTCTACGAGTCCGGCCGGACGATCGCCCCCGCCCTCACCAAGCTCGGCGTGGACGCCTCCCCCGGCGAGCTCGCCACCCAGGGCCCCGTCGAACAGGCCGTCATCGAGCTGCTGAAATCCTGACCCGGGCGGTCACCAGGCCGAGACGCGCTCCTCGGCACGCCCGGCGCCCGCCGCCTCCGGCGGCTCCAGGCAGTACAGGGCGTAGGCGTGCTGGATCACCGGCAGCGCGACGTTCCGCACCCGGACGCCGCCCTGCGTCATCCCCTTCTCCGTCCCCTTGTGCGCGTGCCCGTGGATCGCCAGCGCCGGCGCCGCCGCGTCGATCGCCTCGCCCATCAGGTAGCTCCCGAGGAACGGGTAGATCTCCGGGGGCTCGCCTTCGAGCGTGTCCTCGGCGGGCGAGTAGTGCGTCAGGCTCACCCGCACGTCCGCGTCCAGCTCCAGCAGCGCGGTGCCGAGCCGGTCGGCGAACGCCTTCGTGTGCCGGATGAACGCCTTCATCTCCGGCTCGCCGAAGTCACTCGCGCACTTGCCCTCGAACCCGCCGCCGAACCCCTTGCCGCCCGCGACGCCGAGCCGACTCCCGTCGCAGTCCACGACCGTCCCGCCGCCCTCCAGCACGGTCACCCCCGCCTCCCGCAGGACGTCGGCGATCCCGTCCTCCTCGTCGGAGTGGTAGTCGTGGTTGCCCAGCACCGCGATCACCGGCACCCCGAGGTCGCGCAGCTCGCCCGCCGCGACCCGGCCCTCCTCGACCGTCCCGTGCCTGGTCAGGTCCCCCGCGACGAGGAACACGTCCGCCTGCCGGGCCAGCCGCCCGAGCCGTCCCCGGTACACCCCGGCCATGTCGGCCCCCACGTGCAGGTCCCCGGCCGCCGCCACACGGATCATGACAGCCTCTCCTCCCCCTCGGGCTCCGGGACCGCGACGACGTGCACCTCGTTGCAGATCTCGTGGCCCTCCGCGGCCACCCGGGCGGCCTCCTCGACCTCCCGGCGCTGCTCCTCGCTGGCCACCTCCCCGCGCAGATGCACCACGTTTCCCCGCACGTCCACGCGGATACCGAGCTCGTGCGCGCGCGCCGCGAGCGTCTCCTGGATGTGCGCCGGCAGGTATTCGGTCACGGCACGCCCCTCTCGATGACGCCGAGCCGGGACAGCAGGGTCAGGAACGCGTACGCGTACGGCGACCCCGCCGTCTCCTCGGCCACGTACGGCCAGTCGACCTGCTCCCGCAGCGCCCGGCTGACATGCAGGAACCCGCTGAAGTCACACGCCGTCTCGCTGAATGCCAGCAACCGCATGATCACCAGGTCCGTCGCGGGCAGCACCGGCATGTACACCGCGCCGACCGCCATCTCCGTGGCCCGCCCGAGCAGCGCGCCGTCCACCGGACGGCCCGACGGCGTGTGGATCAGGTCGATGAAGTACTCCCCGTCGGAGACCTTGGCGAGCCAGTTCTCCGGGCTGTCCATGTGCCCCATGCCGGCCGCGGCGAGCGCCGCGAGCGCCGTCGCGACGTCGCGCTCCCGCACCACGAAGTCCACATCGTGCGTCGACACCGCCGCGCCGTGCGCGTACGCCGCGAACCCGCCCGCCAGCGCGTACTCGATCCCCGCGTCGCGCAGGGCGGCGGCGGCCCGCTTGAGGCTCAGCAGCAGGCCGTCCCCGGCGCCGCCCGGGCCCGGCGACCCGCTGCCCCGGACCACGCCGAGGTTCGGCACGGCCCCCGCGCGCCTCGTCCCGGCCTGCACATCCCCCACACGAACCCCTGCTTCCTAGCGCTCACCGCGCCGGTACCCCAGAAACCCCAGCTCATACCGACCCCTACCCCACCAACCCACCCCAGCAAGCCCCCACTCCCACCCCACCAACCCGCCCCCGGCAAGCCCCACTCGCACCCCACCGCGCCCCGCCCGGCCGCGCCCTCCTTAGGCCGCGGCCGGGGCGACGCGGGTCACCGGCGGACACGCGGTGGGCGGGGACAACCGGCCGTCTGCGGCGAGTCGGATGCCGGGGAGGCATCCGACTTGCCTGACCGGATTCGTCGGGGCGCGGGTGGTGGGCGCCGGGCCTGCGGGGCGGGGTCGTTGCGGTCCGGGGTGGGCGGGGTCAGCAGTCGACCAGGTCCGGGGACTGGTTCAGGAGCTGGGCCCGGGGTGAGACGAAGCGCTCGTGGCGGGCGGCAGCGTCGTCGGCGGCCAGGTCGAACGCGGCGACGCGGTGGCAGTTCTGGAACGCCAGGCGGACGCCGAAGTGGCGTTCCAGGGCGCCGCGCATGGCGTCGCTGGCGAGGACGCGCAGCAGCTGGCCGCGGGCCTGCTCGTCCGGCGGCGGGGTCCGGTTGTCGGCGAAGCCGGCGCCGCCGTCCCGCATGCGGGCGACGACGCCGCTGATGACCTCCCATGCGTACGGCAGCGAGTCGCGGACGCAGGCGACGAACGAGGCGTCGTCCACCTCGCCCCGCATCGCCTTCTCCAGCAGCCGGTCGTCGACGGTCAAGGACATGGCCGTGCTCCCTTCCTCCGTGGTTCGGACGGATTCAGGGTGACATGAAAACGATTATCATTCCAGCATTGAGGGCGGTGATTCCGGTCCGCGTTCAGCCGGCCGGGGCGCGGTAGGCCGCGGGCGGGGTCGGGGTCGTGCCGAGGCAGGTGGCGATCGGGTCCTCGACCGAGCACCAGCCCGGCCGGCGGACCGGCACGTATCCGGCCGGGACGCCGCGGTCGGCGATGATCGAGCGGTAGGTCGCGACGGCGTCGGTCGGGCGGCGGGCCAGGGACGGGTCGGTCAGCGCGTTCACCGTGTAGAGGCCGAAGCGCGGCTCGAAGCTGCCCCACTCGTAGTTGTCGGTGAGGCTCCAGTAGTTGTAGCCCATCACCTTGACGCCGTCGGCCATCGCCCGCTGCACCCAGTAGATGTGGTCGCGGAGATGCTCGCTGCGGGTGTAGCCGTCCGCCCGGGGCTTGCCGTTGTCGGTGGACATGCCGTTCTCGACCACGTACACCGGCAGCTTCGGCAACCGCCGCTGGTAGCTCTTGAGCACGTAGTACAGCCCCTCCGGCTCCGGGTCGATCTTCCAGAACTCGCCGGTCAGCGCGTACCCGGCGGTGAGGTTCTGGGCGTTGGCGCCGTAGTAGTAGTCGATGCCGACGAAGTCGAGCTTGTCCGTGACGTCGTTGAACAGCGCGGCGTCGAAGATGCCGTTCAGGGCCGTGCCGTAGGCGACGTTCGTGGAGACGGGGGCGCCCGGGTCGAGCTTGTGGATCATGTCGTAGGCGGCGCGGTGGGTCTTGGTGAGCGCGGTCCGCATCGCGGCGAACTGCCCGAGGTTCATCGGCCGCATGGTCAGCTCTTTGTACATGTATGCGCTGGCCTCGTTGAACGTGATCCAGATGACGCCCTGGCGCTTGTAGCGGTTCACGATGAACCGGGCGTTGCCCAGCCACTCCGCCTGAGTCTTCGGGTCGTCCCAGGCGCCCTGGTCGGCCACCCACCCCGGGTACACCCAGTGGTCCAGCGTGATCATGGGCCGCATGCCGGCGGCGCGGATCCGCCGGACGAGGTCGTCGTAGTAGGCGATGGCCTTGGGATCGCGGACGCCCCGCTTCGGCTCGATCCTGGCCCACTCGATCGAGGTGCGGAACACGTTCACGCCGAGCTTGCGCGCGAGCTCCACGTCGCCCGGATAGCGGTGCAGGAAGTCGACGGAGTTCTTGTACGGGTCGCTGATCCCGGGCGCCTTCCGCTTGATGTAGCGCGTCCAGTTGCTGTCGGGGAAGGAGCCCTCGCCCTGGAAGCCGGACGTGGCGACCCCCCACAGGAACCCGTGGGGGAACTTGGCGGTCGCCGGGGACTGCGCGAGAGCGGTACGGGCGTGGGCGGCGGGCGAGGCGGTCACCGTGACGGCGGCCGCGAGGGCGAGAGCGGGGAGCACGCGCGCGAGGCGCGTTCTGCCGGACCTGCGGAACACGGGACTCCCTCCGGGCACCGGACATGAATCTCTCTCGGACTACAGGGCCGGGAGAGGCGGGAGTCAATCCCCGGACCCTGGCCGGATCCGGCAACGCAGCGTCCACGATCCGCCACACAACGGAAGTAAGTGACGCAACTAACATATTTGCCGCCATTGACGATCTCCTTCCAGTGCGCGGAAAACGCCTTCGAATCCCGCGGCGACTCCAGTCGAGCACTCCGGCTCGGACACCGGAACCGGAACCTCGTTCTGTGGATAACTCCGCCCCGAGACGCCCCTCCAGGACGGGGAATCGGCCGCTGTTTCCGCAGGTTGTGACCCACTTCACAATTTGCTGAAAATGATCTCGATTCGCGCAGGCCGCACGATGGTCGCCCCATCCGTCGCATCCGTCCGGGAAGGGTTGTGATCTACCTGAGATTTGCCTGAGCCGCTGGAGTCTGGCTACGTTCCTGCCCGGTTCATGCGGCACGACGGGCCGCTCGGACAACAGAACACGCACCGACGCGCGGCGGCGGCACGCGTCCGGCCTCTCGGCGAAGAGCGGCCGGGCATCGTCCGCGAGGACGCCCCCCACGGGCGCCGCCGAAGAAGCACACCCGCGTCGATCGCCTCATCCGTGCAGACGAGAAGCACGGAGCCGGAAGCGGCTCGCGGGCCGCGGCGCCCTCCCATGGCACCGCAGGCACCGGACGACCGCGACGCATCCCGAATCCCCAGCGTTCACGCGCGGGATGACGGCTGCCCGGTAGGCATCACCCGCGAGATCTGGAGCCATCCTGCATACCCCCCGAAACCCCCTGAAGATCGGAATCACCGCTGGTGGCCTCGTGCTCACCACGACCGCGGCGCTCGGCGCGACGCTCCTGACGGCGGGCCCTGCCGGAGCCGCCGCCGGCACTCCGCAGCGCGTCACGCTCGCGGCGTCGACCACCAAGGCGACGAGCACGAAGACCGCGGCCACCAGGACCTCGTCGGCCACGTCCCGCGCCGCCAAGCAGAGCAAGCGCGCGACCGTCGCCGTCAAGTACGCCTACAAGCAGATCGGCGACCCGTACCGCTACGGCGGTTCCGGGCCGGGCTCGTGGGACTGCTCAGGTCTCGCGCAGGGATCGTGGCGCAAGGCCGGCGTCAAGCTCCCGCGCACGACCCAGCAGATCTACCGCGCGGTGAAGCACAAGGTCTCCTGGAAGGGCGCCAAGGCGGGCGACCTGCTCTTCTTCTACAGCGGCCGTACGCACGTGGGCATCTACGTGGGGCACGGGTACATGGTTCACGCGCCGCACTCGGGCTCCCATGTGAAGAAGATCAAGCTGACCCACTACTACAAGAGCCAGTTCAACGGCGGCGTCCGGCCCGGCTACTAAGCCGAGCGCATACGGACGCACAGGCGGACATACATGCGTCTCCTCTGAGCGTGGCTACATGAAGCACGCCCAACCACAGGCGCGCGCATAGGCGAGGGCCCCGTACCGGTCGACACCGGTGCGGGGCCCTCGGCCTGAGTCCCGTCCAAGACCAGAGGTCCGTTCAGGGACTGAGGTCCGTCTAGGAGAGGACGGGGTAGTCGGTGTAGCCGCGGTGGTCGCCTCCGTAGAAGGTGGCGCGGTCAGCCTCGTTGTAGGGGCCGCCGGCCTTGATGCGGGCGGGCAGGTCCGGGTTGGCGAGCCACAGTTCGGCGAACGCGATCGCGTCCGCGACGCCCTCCCGCAGCGCCTCCACACCGGTCTCCGGGTTCGCCGGGAAGGATTCGGGCGTCGGGTGGGGGTTGAGGATGAGCGTGCCAGGCCAGGCGGCACGGATGCGACGCGTACGCTCCCGGTCGCCCAGCTCCATGATGTGCAGGTAGGCGAGCCCCAGGGGCGCCAGTGCCTCCACCAGCGCGGCGTACAGCTCGTCGGGGTCGCTCTCGGTGATGCCGTTGGCGATGCCACCGGGTGACACGCGGAAGCCCACGCGTTCCGGTCCGATCGCGTCCGCGACGGCCTGCGCCACCTCCATGCCGAAGCGGATGCGGTTCTCGATGGTGCCGCCGTAGGCGTCGGTCCGCTTGTTGCTGCCGTCCGCCAGGAACTGCTGGATGAGGTAGCCGTTGGCGCCGTGCAGTTCCACGCCGTCGAAACCGGCGGCGACGGCGTTGCGCGCCGCCGCGGCGAAGTCCGCCACCGTCTCGGCGATGTCGTCCAGCGTCATCTCGCGGGGCTCGGGGTGGTCGAGCATGCCCTCGGGCGACCACATCCGCTCGCCCGTGGCGATCGGGGACGGCGCCACGGGCAGCCCGCCGTCCGGGTAGAGCGAGGGGTGGCCGACGCGTCCCGCGTGCATCAGCTGGGCGAAGATGACGCCGCCCTCCGCGTGGACGGCGTCGGTGACCGCCCGCCATGCCTCCACCTGCTCGTCGGTGTGCAGTCCCGGCGTCCAGGTGTAGCCCTGGCCCCGCACGCTGGGCTGCGTCCCCTCGGTGATGATGAGGCCGGCGCCGGCCCGCTGCGCGTAGTACTCGGCGTGCAGGTCGGTCACCTTCCCGTCGTGGACGGCCCTGCTGCGCGTCATCGGCGCCATCACCAACCGGTTGGCCAGCTCCAGCTTCCCGGCCGACAGCTTCTCGAACAGCTCGTTCACGACGTCCTCCTAGTGGCTTCCTCGCTGGTGAAGAAGCTACGAGGGGGCCGTCGCACCGCGAATCAGTATGGTTTCGGTAGTACGCCCCGTACTTTGGATTAGTGCTTTACGGGCGGAACGACGAACAGGCGCGCATCTCCTCGCTGCTCGCCGGAGCGCGCGACGAGGGGCGCAGCGGCGCGCTGCTGCTGCGCGGCGAGGCGGGCATCGGCAAGTCGGCGCTGCTGGACCACGCCGCTGACCTCGCGGCCGGCGGCGCCGGGGCGCGCGTCCTGCGGGTGACCGGGATCGAGGCGGAGTCCGGCATCGCGTTCGCCGGGATCAACCAGCTGGTGTGGCCCGTGCGCGACCGCCTGGACGGCCTTCCCGGACCGCAGGCGGAGGCACTGAGAGCCGCGCTGAGCGGTTCCGGGCAGTCCTGTGACGTCCCGCCCGTCCGGGACCGGTTCACGACCGGCCTCGGCGTCCTGACGCTCCTGGCCGACCTCGCCGAGGACGGCCCCGTGCTCTGCCTCGTCGACGACGCCCAGTGGCTCGACAGCGGGACCGCCGAGGCGCTGCTGTTCGCCGCCCGGCGGCTCGCGGCCGAGGCGGTGGTGATGCTGTTCGCCGCGCGGGACGACGCGTTCACCGGCACCGGCCTCCCCGAACTGCCGTTGGCGCGGCTGGGACGCGACGACGCGGTGCGGTTCCTCGCCGAGCACGGGCTGACCCGGGACGTCCGCGATCGGATCCTGCATGACGCGGACGGCAATCCGCTGGCGCTGCGCGAGTTCGGCAGGGCCAGGGACCGGGTGCCGGACGGGTCCCGCCCGCTGCCCGTCACCGACCGCGTCGTCGCGCGGTTCCAGAGCCGGATCGATGAGCTTCCGGACAAGACCCGCCTGATGCTGCTCATAGCGGCGGCCGAGGGACGCGGCTACATGCCGAGCCTGCTGAACGCGGCGCGAGAATTGGGCGTCGGCCTGGAGGACCTGCAGCAGGCCGAGCGCGCAGGGCTGGTGGAGGTGAGCGGGCGGTCCATGGCCTTCCGCCATCCGCTGATCAGAGCCGCCGTCTACCAGGGCGCTGTAGCGGCGTGCCGTATCAGGGTGCATGAGGCGTTGGCGTCCTCGTCCGAGGACGCCGATTGCCGCGCGCGGCACCGCGCGTCAGCGGCTCTCGGGCCGGACGAGGACGTCGCCGTCGATCTGGAGAACGCCGCAGAGCGCGCGCGGAAACGCACCGGGTACGGCACTGCGGCGAGTCTCTACCGACAGGCGGCGGACCTCACTCCGGCCAAGGACGCGCAGGCCGCGCGGTTGCGCGCCGCGGCCAACATGACGCTCCAGGCCGGTCGGCCGGACGAGGCCGAGGTTCTCGCCACCAGGGCGGGCACCCTCACCGACGCCCCCGCGGAACTCGCACGGCTCGGCCGAGTCCGCGCTGTGGTCGAGTACGAGCGCGGCAACCGCCGCACCGCCGCGCGCATGATGGTGGAGCACGCCGCCTATGCGAAGCCGGACGACAGGGCCGCGATGCTGCGGACGGGCGCCGCCTATGCGTGGACCTCCGGAGAGACGCCGGCGCTGCTGCGCGCCGCCGAGGCGCTGCCCGAGGACGCGATGGTCGGCGGTCTCGCGCATCTGGCCGGCGACGACGTCGCACGCGGCGTCCCGCTGCTCGCCGGGCTGGTCGCGGAGGCGCGCACGACGACCCCGGAGCCGGGCGTGGCCGCCGGGCTGGACGAGGCGGCGCGGCTCGCGCTGATCGTCGGCGACGACGAGGCGGCGCTGGAGCTGGCCGCCGTCGAGGCCGCGCGCTGCCGGCTGAACGGCCTGATCGGGGCGCTGCCGGGCGTGCTGCGGACGCAGGCGCAGGCACAGGTCGCGACGGGCCTGCACGCGGACGCGGAGGCCACGCTGATCGAGGCGATCTCGCTGGCGTGCGACACCGGCCTGCCCAGCGGCGACTGGCGGCTCTCGGCGGTGTTCGCCCGGGTGGCGGCGGTGGAGGGCGATGAGGCGCGGCTGCACGAGATGCCGGAGAGGTCCGACGGGGCTCTCGGACTCCTCGAACTCGGCCTCGGGCGGTACGACGACGCGCTCCGCCATCTCGAGGCGGTGCACCACCAGTACAGCGCGGACGCCATGCTCGCCGTGGCGGACCTCGTAGAGGTGGCCGTGCGCGCCGGACAGCCGGAACGCGCGCGCGCACCGTTCGACCGGTTCTGTGTCTGGGCCGATGCCGTGCAGCAGCCGTGGGCATCGGCCATCGCGCTGCGCTGCGAAGCTTTGCTGGACGACAGCGAAGAAGCGTACGCACAGGCCGTCCGCCTGCACGAGAAGGCAACGCGCCCGTTCGAGAAGGCCCGAACGGAACTCCTGTACGGAGAGTGGCTGCGCCGTGCGCGCCGCCGCTCCGACGCCCGTACGCCTCTTCGCTCCGCCATGGAGGTCTTCGACCGGCTCCGCGCCAAGCCCTGGTCGGACCGCGCGCGCGCCGAGCTGCGCGCGACCGGCGAATCCGGCTCCGCATCGGAGCCCACGGCGCCCGTGCTGCTCGACCGCCTCACGCCGCAGGAGCTCCAGGTCGTACGGCTCGCCGCCGAGGGCATCAGCAGCCGCGAGATCGCCGCGCAACTGTTCCTCAGCCGCCGGACGGTCGAGTACCACCTCTACAAGGCTTATCCCAAGCTCGGGATCTCCTCCCGCAAGGAACTCTCCCGCCTGACTCTGGAACCATCCACGACATGACCGCATCCGCCGCGGAACGCTCGCACGACTCGCTTCTGGCCCTCTCCGTAGGAGACGCGCTCGGATCCCAGTTCTTCGTCCCCGAGAACCGCCCGGCCTTCGAGAGCCAGACGCTCCCCCAAGGGCCGTGGCAGTGGACGGACGACACGGAGATGGCCGCGTCCATCCATCTCGTCCTGTGCAAGCACGGCGGCATCGACCAGGACGCCCTCGCGACGAGCTTCGCCGAACACCACGACTTCGACCGCGGCTATGGCCCGTCCACCGGTCGCCTGTTGCGGCTCGTCCGGGAAGGCGGCGACTGGCGGACGCTCGCCCGCGAACCCTTCGACGGCATGGGCTCCTGGGGAAACGGCGCCGCGATGCGTGTCGCGCCCATAGGCGCCTGGTTCGCGGGCGACCCGGCGGAGGCCGCTCGCCAGGCGGCCTTGTCCGCGGAGGTGACACACCCCCACCCGGAGGCCATCGCGGGCGCGATCGCCGTAGCGGTGGCCACGGCGATCGCGCCCGGCAAGCCGTCACCTGGCGGCTTCCTCGACGAGGTACTGGCGCGCACACCACAAGGCACGGTCCGCCAGGGCATCGCCGAAGCACGCCGGCTGCTGACCATCGGCGACCCGGCCACTGCCGCGGCCGTCCTGGGCAACGGCCGCCAGGTCGCCGCACATGACACGGTGCCGTTCACCCTCTGGGCGGCGGCACGGCACCTGGGCGACTACGAACGGGCGTTCTGGACCACGGCCTCCGCAGGCGGCGACATCGACACCACATGCGCGATAGTCGGCGGCATCGTCGGACGCCCGCCCGCAGCCTGGCTCACCGAAACCGAGCCGCTCCCTGGCTGGTGCCTATAGGCCGCGCTATGAGACGGGCAGGTAGCGGCGCAGGAAATCCTCCGTGAGCCGCCACGCCCGGTCCGCGGGCTCCGGCTGATAGAACATCGGTGCCTTCCGGTTGTGGAAGGCGTGGCCGCCGTCCTCCTGGACGTGGATCTCCATCCGGTCCCGTCCCGCGACGGCGCGCTCCACCGCCGCGACGTCCTCCCTCGGGATGTAGTCGTCGGACCCGCCGAAGTGGAACTGCAACGGCGACCGCACCGCGTCCAGCGCATCCAGCGCACCCGGCACACCGCTGCCGTAGAACGACACGACGGCGTCCGCCTCGGCCCGCGTGGCCAGCAGATACGCCAGCGTCCCGCCGAAACAGAACCCGAGCACGCCGATCCGGCCGTCGACCTCGGGCAGGCCCTTGAGCGCCTCCAGCGCGGCCTCCACGTCGTCCTGGCCCTTGCCCCAGTCGAACTGGGAGACCATGGACATCCCCTTGGGCAGGGCCTCCTCGGTGTGCCGCGTCGTCCAGTTCGGCTCGATCCGCCAGAACATGTCCGGGGCGGCCACCACATAGCCCATGGCCGTCAGGTCCCCGGCCACGGCCTCCATGTAGTCGCCGACGCCGAAGATCTCCTGGATGAGCAGGATCCCCGGCCCCCGGCCGCTCTCGGGCGTCCACACGTGCAGCCGGAACTCGCCGTCCGGCACCTTCACCGTCTCGATTCGGGTCATGTCACCCGATGATCGCGTACACGGCGCTGGCCTGCGCGACGGTGGCGCCGTTCGCCGCCATCACGATGTCGGCGAACGCCAGCGTGCGCCCCAGCTTGCCCAGCTTCACCGTCACCAGGACGTCCGTCCCCACCACGGGCCGCATGAACGCCGTGTTGAGCTGCACCGTGGTCATCGGCACAAAGCCGCCCTTGGCGCCCGCCACAGCGATGACCACGGCGGTGTCGGCGGCGGCCATCAGCGCCTGCCCCGACATGGCGCCGCCCTCGCGCGCCAGCCGATCCGACCACGGCAGCCGCAGCACCGCGGCCCCTTCCCCCACCTCCTCTACGACGAGCCCCAGTTCCAGCACCCAGGGCGCGAAGTTGTCACGAAGGATCCCGGCAGCGTCTTCAGGCTTCACCGTCACACCGTCATGATGCACGCTGTGGGCATGCACGAGGAGATCTTCCACCCCGCCACCTACGCCACGGGGGTCCCCTACGACGCATTCAGGAAACTCCGCGCCGAATCCCCCGTCGCCTGGATCCCCGAACCCGCCGTCGGCCCCTGGCCCGCCGGCACCGGCTACTGGGCGGTCTTCTCGCACGCCAACGTGAAACACGTTCTCCGCTCCCCCGAGCTCTTCTCCTCCAACCTCGGCGCCACCCAGATCCGCGACCCCGACACCCCCGAGGACCTCGCGTTCGTCCGCGCGATGATGCTCAACCAGGACCCGCCCCACCACTCCCGCCTGCGCCGCATCGTCGCCGCCGCCTTCACCCCCCGCGCCGTCCGCGCCCTGGAGGAGACCATCGACCGGCGGGCCCGCGACCTCGTCGCCTCCGCCCTCGGCCAGGACACCGACTTCGTCGAACTCGCCGCCGACCTCCCCGTGTGGACGCTCGCCCACATCATGGGCGTGCCCGACGGCGACCGCCGGCTCCTGTACGACTGGGCGTCCCGCGTCATCGGCTACCAGGACGACGAGTACGCCGGGCTGTCCACGGCCGACACCGCGTCCATGAGCCCCATGGCGCAGAAGGCCATGCGGTACCGGCCCGCCTCGTTCACCCACCCGGACGGCCGTCCCGTCAACCCGCGCTCCTACGCCGCCCTGGCGGACATGTTCGCCTACGCCCACGCGCTGGCGGCCGTCAAGAAGGAGCACCCGACCGACGACATCATGTCCCGCATGCTCCAGGGCGGCCTCACCGGCCACGAGTTCGAGAACATGTTCTTCCTCTTCGCCGTCGCCGGGAACGAGACCCTCCGCAACGGCATCCCCGGCGGCCTCCTCACCCTCCTCGACCACCCGTCCGAACTGGCCCGCCTGCGCGCCGACCCGTCCCTCCTCCCCACCGCCGTCGACGAGATGCTCCGCTACTGGCCGCCCGTCATGGACTTCCGCCGCACCGCCACCCGCGACCTCACGCTCTCCGGCCACGAGATCAAGGCGGGCGACAAGGTCGTCGTCTACCACGCGTCCGCCAACCGCGACGAGACCGTCTTCCCCGATCCGGACCGCTTCGACGTCTCCCGCACCCCCAACGACCACGTCAGCTTCGGCTTCGGCCCCCACTTCTGCCTCGGCGCCCACCTGGCCCGCACCCAGATGCGCGCCGTCTTCCGCGAACTCCTCCCCCTGCGCATCGAGCGCACCGGCCCCGCCGTCCGCCTCGCCTCCAACTTCCAGAACGGCCTCAAGCACCTCCCCGTCCGCCTCACCCCCACCGGGTAACCCCGTCGCGAACCTCGCCCCGCTCTCGGTACGCTTGCTAGACGGGTCGCTAGCTCAATTGGCAGAGCTCCGGACTTTTAATCCGTAGGTTGTGGGTTCGAGTCCCACGCGACCCACCACCCCTGACCAGGGCGAACGCGAGGACGCCCCGGTATGTCCGCCGCCCGGGATGCCCCGCTTCGTTCCCCTGTTGCTCGATGTTGGCTCGGCGGCTCGATCCGGCCCTCCAACCACCCAGCCCAGGCCCGAGAAGCCCTACCTCTAGGCCCCCACAAGCTGGGACACATCGCCCGCAGCAAGCGGCAGCCAAGACGACCAGAGCGGGCGACCGCGAGTTCCCGCGGACGCGAATCCGCAGCCCTGCATCAGCAACTCCGCTGCCCCAACCAAACCCAGCGAGCAATCCAGCAGCCCTCACTTCGCCACCCCGGCAACTGTCCGATCAGCGCCCCCAGACAAGATCCAAGCCCACGCCAGGCGCTACCGAGTGGCTCACCGGCCGCGACAGGAGGCCACCCAAGACAACGGCCGCTTCCGAGGGCGACCAGCACCGGAACAAGAAGTCGGGGCCGATGGTCGCCAACCTCGGCGCCGGCGATCCGAGCTGTGTTCCGCGCCACCGCCGCCTACTCGTCGGCACTCAACGGGCGGGTGCGCGGGCGACACCGCGGCGCACTCATCGGGGTACGGCCGACCGCCGATCGGGTTGACCTGGAACGCTGCGGCGTCCATGACGAAGCGCAGGCAGTCCCAGTAACGATCAAGGTCGCACATGGGCACCTCGCGGGACAGGTAGCCGTGGGTGTCAGGGGCAGAGCGCAGCCTGTCGAGCTCGACGGGACTCACCCTGGCTATGTCGCCCAGCACAGGAAGATCCGAAGTTCTCTGCAAACCAGTCCATGACCCCAGGACGAATGAGGTTCCCCCGTAGCGAACAGGGGGAAGCTCAGAACGTGTAGAGGAGTTCGGACATCGGCACCCGGACGGTGTTCCGTTGGGGGAGTCCCTAACGGAACACACCGACCGAACACCCAGGTCAGATCTACTCCTGCTGCCTGATCGCTGTCCGCGGGTGTTCCTCCCGACGCAGTACCGTCATGCCGGTCGGCCGCTGGTTCGGGTCAGGTGCTGCGGCGGTGCAGACTCCAGATCGCGATGGCCAGCAGGGTGGCGGCGAGGCCGATGAACAGCGAGGCCTCGATGATCTGGAAGGTCCAGAAGCGGTCGGCGGGCTGGTAGACGACCTTGAGGCGCAGGCCGAGGCCGCGGAGGTAGGCGTCGAGGGCGGCAGGGCTGTTGAGCGAGTCCAGTTTCTGGTTGATCTGGGTTTTCTGTACGGCGGAGAGCGCATGGCCGGACCTGTCGACCAGGTGCTGGCTGAGGATCCAGCCTCGTGGACCGGGCGTGTTCGGAATGCTGCCAGGCCCCATGGTGTGGTTGCCGGCCGGGTCCAGCAGGCGGGTGGCTGGGGCCTGGTAGTGCTGCCGGAGCCAGTACTCCGCTGGGAGGCGGACGGCGAGGAACGCGACGAACGCGGTGACGATCGCCGGTACGGTGCGGCGGATCAGCAGCCCGGCCAGGACGCCCAGCGCGAAGGCGAAGAGGGTGTAGCCGGTGAGCGAGAGTCCTTCGAGGTCGAAGGCGCCGGGGGCGAACCTGCCCGACACCTGGTCCATCGGGCTTCGGAACCAGCCGAAGACGGCGCTGAGGGCGAGGGTGACCGCGGTGATCGCGGTGCTGATCAGGACGAGCTTGGCGGTCAGCCAGCGGGTCCGGGGGACGGCCTGGGTCCAGGCCAGCCGCCAGGTCCCGTGCTCGTACTCGCGTCCCAGCAGGCTCGCGCCGACGATCGCGCCGATGAGGCCGGGCACCGGGCTGAACCAGGTGAGCAGGTGATTGGCCAGGTCGTTGAACTGGTTCATGAACGCGGTCAGCACGCTCTGGCAGTGGTCGCCGCCGGTGTTCTGGGCCAGGCAGGCGCCGACACCGTCGTTGCTGTAGGCGGTGCGCATCGACTGGCCGTAGGGCAGGAAGACCACCGCGGTGAGGGCGACCAGTGCCAGGCCGGTCAGCAGTTGCATGCGGTGTTGACGCCAGGTGAGCCAGATCATGCCGATACCGCCGGTTGCTCGAGGTAGGCCAGGATGAGTTGTTCGAGCCCGACGGGATGCGCCTGCCAGGCCGGGTGGAAGTCGGGCCGGTCGGCCGCGGTGCGGACCAGCAGGTCGGTGTGGCGGTCGCTGTGGACGGCGCGCACGACCCCGGGAACCGCGAGGTCGGCGCCGGTGCGCGGGCCGGTCAGCATGCGGTGGTCGGCCAGGATGTCATCGATCGCACCGGTGAGTTGGACGGTGCCATGGTTGAGCAGGACCAGCCGGTCGCAGACCGGCTCCAGGTCGGCGATCACATGGGAGGACAGCAGGACGGTGATCTGGTCTTCGGCGACGGCGGTCATCACCGTCCGCATGAAGTCGCGGCGTGCGATCGGGTCCAGGTTGGCCAGCGGCTCGTCCAGCACCAGTAGCGCCGGGCGCTTGGCCAGCGCCAAGGCCAACGCGACCTGCGCCTGCTGGCCGCCCGACAGCGCGCCGGCGCGCTTGGCCAGGGGGATGTCGAGTTCGGCCAGCCGCCGCTCGGCCAGTGCGCGGTCCCAGTGCAGGTTCAGCGAGCGTCCCATGCGCAGCAGGTCGGCGACCGAGAACCCCTGGTAGAGCGGGTGCTCCTGGGCGACGAAGCCGATGTGGGCCAGCGCTTCGGCCGACCCGCTCCGGGCGTCCTGGCCGAAGACCCGCACGGTGCCCTGCGTCGGGCGCAGCAGGCCGGTGACCAGTTGCAGCAGCGTGGTCTTCCCGGCGCCGTTCGGGCCCACCAGGGCGATCACCGAGCCGGCCGGCAGCCGCAGAGAGCAGTCCCGCAACGCCCACGTGGCGCCGTACCGCTTGCCCAGATCCTGGGCCTCCAGCGCCGGTTTCATGCCACGCCCTCCGCCCGTAGTTCGTTGCGGATGGTGGCGAACATGGCCGTGACCATGTCGTCGTCCAGCCCGGCGGAATAGGCGTCGCGGACCCACTGCTCCAGCGAGCGACGCAACCGGGCGTGCGGCCCCGGGGCGACCGGCTCGATGGAGGCGGTGATGAAGGTGCCCTGCCCCGGCCGGGCGGTCACCATCCCGTCGTTCTCCAACTGCCGGTAGGCCTTCACCACCGTGTTCGGATTGATCGCCAGAGACGCGACCACCTCCTTGACGGTCGGAAGCTGGTCCCCGGCGCTGAGATAGCCCAGCAGCAGGCCCTGCCGCACCTGCTGGACGATCTGCAGGTAGGACGGGACACCGCTGGACCCGTCCAGTCGAAATTGGAACACCGCCAACCCCTTTTACTATGATGTTAGTAAAAGGGTAGTTACTGTGGCGGCTCGACGTCAAACCCCACGGCCTGCACTACACAGACCAGATAGGGCGCCGTTGCCCCGCAAGAGCGACCACAGCGGCTGCCCCACCGTCGTCACCGGCGACATGACCCACGCTGCGTCCGGCGACGTCCAGACAGCGAGTCCGATGGAAGCCATCGCCAAGCCGACCCGGCGACGACATACCGCCGATTGGAGGCCAGAGGGACATCCGGCCGGAAGCTGCTCGTTCCGTGATGGTGACGGCTCGATCCGAGGCGCCACGCACCGCGCGGTCCCTATCGGCAGGAGTCAAAGAAACGCCTGGGCCGGCAGGGGCACGGTCCAGCACGAACCCTATGGGCTGCCGCAGCCGCCGAACTTTCCAGCGAACGATCAACTAGCTGACCCCGGCCGCTCCTCACCAACCATGATCGTTCTCGAGCTCGCGCGGCCGGTCGTACGCGGCGCGGGGACGGTGCTGCTCGGACTCGGCTTGGTCGGGCTCGCGGCGGTGTACACGGTCGCGTTGTGGCGGATGCCCGACTGGATGCACCAGCACGACCCCGAGGACCGGCAGCCCACGTCCTCCAGATCCATGACCAGGTTCCGCGCCGCCTGGGTCACCCGCGAGGCGGTCGGGTGAGCGGTGGCGCCCAGAACCCGGATGCGGTGGGTGTGATGCTCGATGACCGCCAGCACGTACATGCGGGTGCCAGTGAGGGTCGTTGAGGATCTCCCAGACCGTCCGATCAGCCCGGCCGCGTCAGCGCGGGTCTGCGGCCCGGCAGGGATCCGCGCCCAAACGCCATCGCGCTGCCAGCGACGAAAACAACCCATGGACCGCCTGCCAGGAGCCGCAGCAGGCAGGCACGTCCCGCCACGGCGAGCCGGTCCGCGCCCGCCAGCGGATCCTGTCGATGAGCCGCTGTTTAGTCCACTTCGACGGCCGACCCGACCGCCGGGCAACGGGCGGTTGCCAGTGCTTGGCGCCATCCTCGATGGCGACGCGGATGCTGGTCGGTCGGCACATTCGCCGGCCGACTTTCAACGGGGTCGTGAAGCGATGGCGGTGACCCAGGCTTGTGCGAACATCGCGCTTGCGCTGGTGGCCCAGTCACGGAGCCGGTGAGCGTGGGCGGTCTGTCCCGCGGCGTCGAGTTGGACCGCGAGATAGTCGGCGATGCGGGACGGGTCGGCATAGCGTTCGTAGTGGACGTCCAAGTGGCATTGCTCGAATCCCGCATCGAGCAGGTAGTCCCTGAGTTTGTGGCCGACGAAGGGGTCTCCGCCGTTGGCTTGCTGCAAGCGCGTGTAGGCGGCGACGGTGTCGTCGCAGGGTGGACTCAGCAGAAAGCCGCCCCAGTCAGGGCTGCAGAGGCCGACTGTGCCGCCGGGGCGCAGTACCCGCCGTATCTCGGCCATGGCCTGGGCCGGGTAGGCGAGGTGTTCCATCAGGGCGTGGGAGAAGACGCGGTCGACCGATCTGTCGTCCAGCGGGATGTCGTAGCAGGATCCCTGTCGGAAGCGGATGTTGGTGAGGCCTCTCCGGCGCGCGAGTGCGCGTGCGCTGGAGAGTTGGGAGGCTTGCTGGTCGAGTCCGAGTACCTGTCCCGGCGCGACGGCGGCGGCCAGATCGGCGGTGATGGTGCCGGGCCCGCATCCCAGGTCCAGCAAGGTCGTTCCCGGGGTCAGGTGCGATAGGAAGAACCGCGCGTGCGTCGCGGCTCTTCTGCCGGCCATGAACTCGATGGCGGAGGTGTCGTGGCCGGGTGTGTAGCGTTCGGTTCCGGGTGCGCCGGTCATCGTGCGATGGCCTCCTTGGCGCGCGCGTCGACCAGGCCTGAGCAGACGGCCAGGGCCAGCCCGGTGGCGGCCAGTACCGCGCCGATCGCGTTGGGGCCGGTGTAGCCGAAGCCGGCTCTGATCACCATGCCGCCGAGGAAGGCGCCGAGCGCGTTGGCGATGTTGAACGCCGACAGGTTGAGTGCGGAGGCGAGGGTGGGGGCGCCTGTGGCCTTGTCCAGGATGCGCATCTGCAGTGCCGGGACGGTCGCGAACCCGAACAGCCCCAGCAGGAACAGGGTGCAGGCGGCGAGGACCTTGCTGTGCGCCGTCATCACGAACAGGGTCAGCACGATGGTCAGCCCGGCCAGGAACACATACAGGCTCGGCATGAGTCGCCGCCCGGCGTAGCGGCCCGCCACCAGGTTGCCGGCGGCCATGCCCAGCCCGAAAACGACCAGCAGCGCCGTCATGCTGGATCCGCTGAAGCCGGCCACCGTGGTCATCATCGGCGTGACATAGGTGAAGGACGCGAAGACGCCACCGAAGCCCGCCGTCGTCACGCCCATCGCGAGCCAGACCTGGGGCCGCCGCAGCGTCGCCAGTTCCGCACGCAGTCCCGTCTCGTCCTCGGGCCGCAGCCGCCGTGGGACCAACGCGGCGATGCCGACCATCGACAGAACGCCCAGTGCCCCGATCGCCCAGAATGTGGCCCGCCAGCCCGCGGCCTGCCCCAGCCAGGTCACCAGCGGCACTCCGGCCACGTTGGCCATGGTGAACCCGCCGAACATCACCGACATCGCGCTTGCACGCCGTTCCGGCGGAACGAGCTGCGCCGCGACCACCGACCCGACGCCGAACAGAGCCCCCTGCGGCACGCCCGCGACCACCCTGGCCGCCAGCAACAGTCCATAGCCGGAGGCGACCGCCGACAAGGCGCTGCCCACCGCCAGCAGCGCCGCGACCATCATCAGCGTCGTGCGGCGAGGCAGCCTGGCCGAGGCGGCGGTGAGCAGCGGAGCCCCGACGATCACGCCGGCGGCGTACGCGGTGATCAGGCCCCCCGCGTCCGGAATGGACACCCTGACCCCGTGGGCGACCTGCGGCAGCAGCCCCATGATGGCGAACTCCGAGGTCCCCACCCCGAATGCCGTGAGGGCCAGGGCGAACAAAGCCAGCGGCATGGCACCGTACTCCTCATCCAAGGGGAAATGTCGATGTCCAGCCTGATCGGAGCGCCTCCGTGGGCGTGAGTGGCTGAAACGCCACCGTGGGATAGATTTCCGCCATGATGCGTGTGGGGGTACTGGTCACCGAGCACGTCCGCGTGTTCGACTACGCCGTGGCCACCGAGGTCTGGGGGCTCGACCGGGCCGCCCGCGGCGTCCCGCGGTTCGAACTGCGCACCTGCGGGCCGCACGGCTCCGCGGTCGGCATGAACCCGGGCGTGACCTGCGTCCCCGATCACGGTCTGGACGGCCTGGACGAATGCGACCTGGTCATCGTTCCCGGGGTCCAGCACCCCACGGCCCCCGTCCATCCGCACGTTCTGGGCGCACTGCGCGCTGCCCACGCACGCGGCGCCACCGTGGCGTCCCTGTGCTCGGGTGCGTTCCTGCTCGCCGCCGCCGGCCTCCTGGACGGCCGCCGCGCCACCGCGCACTGGCTGGACGCCGAGGAACTCGCGCGCCGCCACCCCGGCGTGACGGTCGACCCGAACGTCCTGTTCGTCGGGGACGGCGCGGTATGGACCTCAGCGGGCGTGGCCGCGGGCATCGACCTGTGCCTGCACCTGGTCCGCCGCGACCACGGCGCCGCGACAGCGGCCGAAATCGCCCGCACCATGGTCACCGCACCGTTCCGGCCCGGCGGACAGGCACAGTTCATCACCCGCCCCATCCCGGACGCCCGGGGAGGGAGTGACAGCATGGCGGAGGTACGCGAGCGGATCCTCGACGACCTGGCCCACCCGTGGACCGTCGCGCAGATGGCGGACCTGGCCCGTATGTCCGAGCGCAGTTTCGCTCGCCGCTTCGTCCAGGCCACCGGCGACACCCCGCTGCAGTGGCTCCTGACCCAACGCGTCCTGGCCGCCCAGCACCTCCTGGAGGTCAGCGACCTGCCCATCACCGCCATCGCCCACCGCTGCGGCTTCGGCACTCCCCTCACCCTGCGCCACCACTTCACCCGCCACGTCGGCCTGCCACCCCGCGACTACCGCCAAGCCTTCAGCCACACCAACGGCCACCCCTGAGCACACAGCGCGCGGGGCCCGCCGCGCCGCACATCGGTCCAGGCCGCATCTACCGGGCCCCAGTAGGCGAGCGGCCGGATACGCCAGAAAGGGATCATCGGACCGCGTTGTAGCGGGTTGGAGGGGGCATGCATCCATACGAGGACCGCTCACGACGGAGACAGCCCGGCTCCACCGGGGCACCATCGCAGGCGACGCCTGGCTGCACATCCGAGCCGCCGGCCGCGGCGCGAACTACGTGTTCGCGTCGCCAAGGTCGGTCCCGGGAGCCGGGGAGCATCAGACATGACCATGATCCTTGATGTGACGGTGGAGTCCAGCGCGACCTGTTCACCGACCGAGTCGGTCCGGCGCCCAAGCGCTTCGCCCGCGTCCAGCGGGTCCGCACCGTGCCTGCCAGGGCGAACTCCGCGAAATGGGCCGGCCTTGCCGCCACTACCGGCTACTACGACCAATCCCACATGGCGGCTGATTTTCACGCACTCATGGGATTGTCACCAAACGCCTTCCGGGCAGGCAGCCTTCCCATTGTGGCGGCGTGTCGGGTATTCGCCGAGCGGCCGAGTTATGCCTGGAGTTCGGCCGGATGCGCTGCGGCCTGTTGATCAGACAGCAGTGCTGCAGCGATCCTGGCTGTCTCGGCGAGGTGTTCGCGTCGTCCGTGAGGGCGATGCACGAGGTCGTTAGCCGTTCACCGGGCCGGCCGCCGTGGACCGTCCCAGATGTTGGGAGATGCGGAGAAGGTAGCCGTCTGGGTCCTGCACGGCGAACTGGCGCACGCCCACAGCATCGGTGGCGCGTTCATACCAGCGATCCTCTAATGGCAGGAACATCTCCTGGCCGGCGGTGAGGAGGGTGGCGTGGACATGATCCACGTCATCTACCTCGATGGTGAGGTTGATCCCCCGCCCGTAGGGATGGCTCAACTCGGCTCGGGGATAGAGCCGGTCCCGGCTCCACGGCTGCTCCAGCATCAGTTCCGCCCCGTTGAGTTCAAGGTAGGCGAACCGCTCCTCCGGACGTTCATAGCGGACCCGGAATCCCAGCAGGCGGTAGAAGGCCAGGCTGGCCTCGATGTCAGAGCAAATGAGTTCCGGAACCAATCCAGGCACGTCGACAGCTTGACAACCACCGCACTCCTTCGCAACTGGCGGCTCGCCTGGGAAATCATCGGGTGACGTGGTGGAGGCCATCACGGCGTCGCTGGGAGGGCATGATGACCTGCCGGTTTCCTTGGCGGCCGCCCTCGGCCGTCACGTGCGCACTCCGGCATGCCCGGTCGGCGCCCGAATCGCAAGGCGGTGCAGTGGTTGTCCGGCACCGGACGTCCGACCGCGGCCATAAGCCGGGTGCTGACGTCACGGAGCGTCGGCCAGCAAGCCGCCAAGATCTCCAACAGCCCATGTCGGCTCATTGTCGGCTCGGCGGTTCCGAAACGCATCAGCAAGCGGCGGCATGGGCCGACACGGGAACGGGGTCTTGTGTGAACAGGTCGGCATGGAACGACACCGAGAGTGCCGCTCCGATACGACGGTTTCGGACTTTTAATCCGTAGGTTGTGGGTTCGAGTCCCACGCGACCCACCACCCCTGACCAGGGCGAACGCGAGTTCGCCCTGGCGTGCCGCGGACCGACATGCCCCACTTTGTTCCGCTGCCCGCTGGCTGCTCGACAGCTCGATCCGGGCTCTGCGCCGGCCCTGGCAGTGCCTCGAAACCGCGCTTGGTCACCCCCGCTGCGGTCGGGTGAGCGGTGGCGCCTAAACGCGGATGCGGCCGGTGTGGTGCTCGATGACCGCCAGCACGTACATCCGCGCGCCCGCCGATAGCCCCGGCCCGGGTTCTCCCGCACCAGCGCAGTACCAGCAGCGGAACGGAGCGGACGGCCGTGGACGGCCCGGCCGTGTGGGTTTGGATCGGGCGGCGCGCCGAGCGGCAGCACAGCCATCCATCATCCCGCGGCACAGCGGCGTCGTGGCGCATCCCGGAACCGTCCAAGCCCGGCGCCACTACCTGCCAGGCACTACGTCTCTCACCTGCACGGACGTGGTTTTCGGCAAACACGACGACGCTCTGGCGAGTGGAACCAGGTGCGGGGAGGGGATCGGCGTCGACGGGATGCGGCAAGCACCAGAAGGGGTCGGCAGAAGGGGTGGGCGTAATCGCCGAACATGCTGCTAGAACTTCAGACGCGCGAGTACGGCGCTGTTCGGTTCGCGCTCCGTCCACGGCCCGGTTCTCGTGGTCCATGCCGTGACGGCGCAACGCCTCGCCTTCGGCCTACCGTGAGAACGGGTCGGCCGGTGGCGAGGCGTGTCGCGGTTCGGTCATCGCCTGGGCGTGGACCGATCGGCCTATGGTTTCCCTGGGTGGTCCGGTTTCGGCTTGCCAGGCTTCTCCGGCTCCGGCTTGCCGTTGTCGTTCACCGGCACGGTGAGGCTGGATTCGTTCGAGGTGATGGTCTCGTCATCGTCCTCCCTGGTGCCGGTGGCGGTCGCGGTGTTCTCCACGAAGCCGCGTTCCCTGTCGGCCTTGGTGACCGTGTGCCGTCCCGTGCAGGTCACCGATTCGCCCGGGGCGAGCGTCGTGGCAGGGCAGTCCAGATCCTGGGCGATCCGGTCGTGGATGGTGATGGTGTTCAGCGGCTCCTCGCCCGTGTTCTCGACGATGAACCGGTACCGGATGACGTTCCAGCGCTTGTCCGGCGCTCCCCAGCCGGCGAACTCCTTGGTGAGGTGCAGGCGGCCCAGCGGACGCTCTGAGTGCAGGGCGACTCTGCGGATGAGGTGGACGTCGGTGAAGAGGCCGGTGGACGCGGCGAATCCGAACTTGTAGGTGTCCGGAACGGGCTCGGGCGCTGGGAAGCTCAGCACCGGCTGGAAGCCCTCCCCGTCCTGGAAGTCGATGGAGACGTGGACCTCGGGGTTCGGCGCGGGTGTCACCACGACGTGGACGGTCCGCTTGTGCGGTGCGAGCAGCGCCTCCGCCTGCTGGGGCGTGGCGTTGGCCGGGATGTCGCGCAGGTTGCTCTGCAGTTGTCCCGGCAGTGTGGAAGGCCAGGGCCCGGTGGTCGTCTTGTTGCTGGTCGTGGCGTCGAGCCAGCAGTATCCGTTGATGCCGTTCCCCGGTCCCCGGACGGTGACCATGTTGGGGCCGGGTGCGGGGACGTGGAAGGCGGTCCCGGCCGGGGAGCGCTGTTCGCAGCCGTTCCCCCGGTGCTCCCAGTCGCCGAAGTAGTTTCCGAGGACGTCGAGGCCGATGCCGAGGTACCCGCCGTTCACGCCGGGGACGAACGCGGCGTTGGGATCGTCGTCCGGGAGCTTCTGGGCATAGCCGAGGCTCCCGCCGAAGGCGCCCGGCTGGGTGAGGTGCGCGGTGCCGTCGGTGAGGAAGAACGAGATCCCGTCCGCCGGGACCTGCGAGGTGTTGCCGTACTGCCACTGCTCGAAGGTGACGTCCAGGCCGTCGGTCGCGGGGATCGGCGTGTCGAAGAGCACGGCGCCGGTCTGGTCCCTGTGCGCGTCGGTGAGCTGAAGGTATCCGTGCGGTGCGGCGTCGCCGGGCGGCACGGGGCCCTCCGGGTCCGACCGGCAGCCTCCCAGCGGATGCTCCCCCTCGCCCGGTATCCCGCCGCGCGGCGCGCCCGTCAGGCAGGCCGATCCGTACCCGATGAACCGCGAGTCCGCGGTGGCTCCGGTGAACGTCTCGCTGACGAGTTCCGTCCCCTGCCGCAGCTGGGCCGCCGACGCCTGCCCGCCCTGGGCGTCACCGGCCGCGGCGGCCAGTGACGCGGCGACGCCGACCGCCGCCGCCCCCGCCGCAACGCGGGATATCCGTTTTCTCATGCCATTGGCGCTTTCTATTCGATGTAAGGAAGAGGTTCACCCCCGTCCACTGTTCATGTACCAACGTCTTCTGCGGCCGGGCCCGGAGATCGCCGCACGCATGGCCAAGCCCACATCGAACAATTGCGGAATGGCGTTCCAGCCCATGGGTTCGTCAAGTCGCCGCGCTCGGCGGGTGACGCGATACTGATCCACTGGACATCGGCCACCTCCCCCGGCGCATCCCGACAAAAGCGCCGGCGCCCGGCGGCGCTGCCCACGGGCCCGCCCGATCGCTGATCGCCGAACCCCTGGTCGCACTGTTCTTGGCGGTCATCGGAATCGCCGGGGTACGGCTCGCTGACGCCGCAGGTGTGGCGTGGGGTGGCGTCGGCGCAGGCGTCCGCGCGCTCGTTTCGCGAGTGGCACCGACGCGCGTCACCGGCCCTGCCGCGATCACTCTGCGCTGAAGCGCCTCGTAACGGCCCTGCCGGTGGCAGACGGAGGGTTTTGGCCGCTCTGGCGTGCTGCCTCGCAGCGCCGACCACGACGCGGCGCTGTGTGGGTGAAAGTCCGTCGACACCCTTCAAGAATGTGTGGGTGCCCAGCGCGGCCGGCCGGGCACCCACATGGGACAGACAAGGGATCGGATCCCATTGCGGCATTGAGGATACTGGCCGATGGCGCGCCAGTACGGGATGGGCGCGCGGGACAAACCCCTACGTTTCCTCGCTGCCATCCTAGTGATCAAGGAAGGGGCTGGACGGATTGAGACGGAACCGGATGCTACGCCGTCATCGTCTTGATCCATTCGGACTTTCGGACGGGTTTGTGCCGTGGATCTTCCGTGGTCGGATCAGGCAACGCCGTGTACGGTGCAAGTGGGCCCCAGTTGGGCCGCCTGTGTCATCACGGCGATGTCGCTCGCCCTCGGCATCTGCAGTTGAGCATCGTTGGCTTCCCACCTGCCGTACCGCTGCGCAAGTTGGCGCCCAGCCATTCCCACTTCTCCCAGTGAAACCATCCTTGCCGATAGGGACGTTCAGGTATCGACCCACCGCACGTAAATGGCCTATGCATCCGGACAAGTCCGTCGGAATCGCCGCCACGCCGCCTGCTTGGATACCATCAGTCACCTCTGCTATACGTATTGCAACCTCACCTGGTTCGAGGTGAGGAGGGGCATCCGATCCCCAATGGGGATCCGGGCGTGACAAGAAGAAAAGGAACCACATGAAGTCCTTCAGCTACACCGAGCTGGACAAGCTGGCCGGCGAGGTTCTGCCGGAGCGGGCCGTGCTGTCCACCCTTCTCGTCGGTGGCGACAACGACAACGAGAACCTGAACCTCAGCGGGGGCGGCGGCCACGGCGAGGGCACCACCGCGGTCGTGCCGGACTGCCAGAGCAACATCGACCACTCGCAGGGCGGCCTCGTCGGCGCGCTGGGTCTCAGCTCCGAGAACCCCAACTCGTCGTTCACCTGCTCCGCCAGCTCGGTGGTCTCGGGTCACTGATCCGAACGACATGCTCGCGGGCTCGGGCCCGCATGGGAAGGACCGCCGTTCTCTCGACGGTCCTTCCCTCTTTTTGCGCTCCGTCCGCAGGGCATCACCCCTACTGGGGGTGCCGTTAACGGACGTGTCACGGGCACAAACGCAGCTCAGTGGTTGCCGTTCGGCCCGTTGGTAAGTCAGTCACCACCAGGTGCCACGTATGGAGCTCTGCAGGTAATTGACAGGCGACGTCGAGTTGCTCTGAATACCGGCATCGCCGACGTGCCGGGCCGAGCCTCTTAGCCGCTGTTCTCGCTGGTCGGACCTTCGATCGAGAGACGCCGATCGGGGATCAGCTTCTCCCACGTCAAAGTCCGCCAGATCCATTCCAGTGGACCGTATTGAGCATAATGCAGCCAAATCCAACTGAACGTGGCTTCAATCAAAAATACACAGCAGCCCACGGCAAAGGCTTTGCCATATGCGGGCGCCGCTTCCAGTTGCACATACCTGTTGATCACCACGATCAGCACCGAGGCGCCGAGGTAGTTCGTCAGCCCCACCCTTCCCACCATTGCGATCTTGGACGCGACCGACCGGATAGGCGTCCGCATCACGAGTACCACGGCGATCATGTAACTGACCGCGGTCGCAACCCCTGCACCTGCCGCCAGCACCGAGTCCTCCGATACTCCGGAGCCCCATTGCCAGGCATCCAGCGCACCGGCTGTCGTCCCGAATATTCCGAGCCCCAGGAAGATGTACTTCGTGGGCAATTTCAACAGCCAGTCGATCTTACTTTCCATTGCCAGGCCGACCAGCAAGAGCCCTGGGATCAGCAGGGCACCGCCCTGAAGGGCCACGGCTGCCGCCGTTCCGGCGATCCCGAGCGCCAGCACGCCACCCGCCGGAAGGAAGGAAAGGGGCAGCACGACGAAGATTCCGATCACGCTGTACATCCGAAGTATCTCGTTCGGCTGCAGAACCTGATGCACCAGACCGAATGGCAAGAGGAAAAGCAGCCGGGAAAATAGCATGACCCGCGGATGCTGCTTCTTCTTTCTGGCGTTCCGCAAGATCATGCCGAAGCTCAGACCGAACAGAAGCGAAAAGATCGGAAAAAAGCGCTGATGGAGCAGCGTCTCGTATATCCAATATCCCGCCCCGCGCTGATGCTCTCCAGTCGGAACGGGCATGCGCGCGACACCTATCGTGTTAACGATGGTGATCCCGAACAAAGATACGCCTCGAATGGCGTCGATTTCAACGATGCGCGCGGTCCTTATGCGCTCGTCAGCAACGACCTCTGCCGCTTGCGGCGACGCCCGCACATGGCCTCCTTGTGTCCGGTAGGCCATCAAACCACATCTCATCCAACTCCGCCCGCAAAAGGTTACTCCGCACTAAGAGGTCGTGACAGAATCAGCGGACGAGGCGTCGCCGGCGGATAATGGCTGCGGCGAGGGGCATGAAGGCTTCGTGGATGTCCGTTGCGGATCTCCCAGCGGATGCGTGAGCGGCGGGGCCAGTGCAGCGGGCCGACCGTCCGTACGACAACGTAGCGTGGACGCCCAGTCCCGATCCGTGCGGGGTGCCACGGCGCGCGATGACCGGTTCGATGCCCTTGGCCCAGACCAGGCGCCGGTATTGATAACGGTCTGATCTTCGGCTAGCGGCGCAGGGGCCGCGCGCAAGGACGTCGGCCGGCTGAAGCCGCTGTCCACACGGAAGGACGATCAACGCGGTTATGGGCGAGTCAGCCGGGTGGGCGAGGGTCGGTGCGCCATTCCAGCAGCGCGCCGGGATCGTCACGCCGCGACAACCAGGTGATCAGCGTCGCCGGCCGCCATGCGCCGTCCAGACATCGGGGTGCCTGGGGCCGGGTGGCGGGCCCCGTCAGCTGGGAAGGTCTCTTCGCCGTCGCGGTGCGGCGCCGCTGCGTCGTCGGGGTCGGGCGCCGGAGGTGTCGGGCCGGGTGCGCTCTGGACAATCATGCGCCGTTCGCCGATGCCCGGTGCACGCTGTTCGATCACGGCATACCGCGCATGGGCCCGCGCGGCGAGGATCGCCTGCCCAAGCCCCCGTTCGGGCGGCAACTCACCCAGACGCGCATCCCTCACCCCGTCCGATGCACGGCAACGGGGAACAGCCGCCTGCTTCGCGTGGAGGTCCGTGGCGGGTGTTTCCAGCCGGCGACGCGCCCTACCGAGCCGAAGGCCAGGGTGATCGTCGGCGTGGCACCAGAAGGCGGCGGCGCTTCCGCACGGCCCTGCCCTCAAGGCGGCAGCGGCGGACTTCCACGCACCGGTCGGCCGCGCGGCCGGTGGGTCCAGCCCGCCGACCGTGCTGACCTGGGTGAGGTCGACATCACCGGTGACCATCCGTCCGTGCTCAAGCAGCTCCGCGCGGCGGTGGACACCCGGATCTCGGCCAGGTGCACGGCGCCGCCCTCAGGTTCCAAGGCACAAGCGCTGCGCCGACGAACCCGCTGCTGCTTTCGACCGACGTGCTGAAGGCCGATGCGATGAGCCCGGCCAAAGGCCGCCCTGTTCGGCCACGTTATGGCGCTGCTCGACACGCTGCTCCGCCCGGGCGACACCATGGAGCAGCTCCACCGGAGACTCCCTGCCCCGGTCCAGAGCCCGGCGACGCCGGGGCCGCTGATGCTGGGGCCGGTGATTCATAGTGGGTTCAGGTCGTGGCAATCTCGACAATCCGTACTTCCGCATTGGGGTGTTGTGACAGCCTAGACACGGGCTGTGCCCATGCGAGAGTACGCATTCATCAATGCTGTGATCTGCCGTCGACGCACCGAGGATGCCGATGCCCGATTTCCCTCAATCCACTGCCGGTGTCGACCGCCGTGATGTCCGGCGAACCGGCAGGCCAGCGGCCCATGGTATACACCCGCAGAGCAGAATGCGCGCCCTTCACCTATCCATTTCCCTGCTCCCGACGGCTGTGATGGGGTTTCTCGGTCTCGCCGCCGTGGCGGTTCTCTACGACGGCACCGCCGTGAGCCGGGGGATGCGGCTGGAGCTGGTCGTGGCGGCCGCGGGGGCCGTGATCACCCTCGGAGCCGCCCTCGTGGCGGCCGAGGCGGCGACCCGCCAGCTGCGGCGGCAGCGCACCGAGTCGGTCCTCCGCGATCAGGAGTACACGCAGGGGCGGCTCGGCGAGCTCGGCTTCCTGATCGTCCAGGGACGGCAGGACCTGCAACGGCTGGCCGAGCGGCTCCGCGCCGGTGGGACGGCCGCCCTGAGCGGCGAGGACTTCCCGCCCCCCGCCGGCGCCGACCCCTACCTGCAGCTCGTGCACGAGCTGCGGAAGGCGCAGAGCGCGGCCTGGAACGCCGTCGTCGGCGCCGCGAGCCGCGAAGCCGCCAGTGGAAGCAGCCAGCGGGTCGCGGTCTTCGTCAACCTGGCACGGCGGCTGCAGTCGCTGTCGCATCGGGCGATCCAGGGGCTCGACGAGCTCGAGAACCAGGTGGAGGACCCCGACCTCCTCAAGGGGCTGTTCAGAGTCGACCACCTCAGCACCCGCATGCGCCGCCAGGCCGAGAGCCTCGCGGTGATCGGCGGTGCCGCGCCGCGGCGCCGCTGGACCAAGCCGGTCACGGTGTACGAGGTGCTGCGCTCGGCCATCGCCGAGGTGGAGCACTACCACCGGGTCAAGGTGGTGCCGCCGGTCGAGGGAAGCCTGAACGGCGGCGCGGTCGCGGACGTCATCCACCTGCTGGCGGAGCTCGTCGAGAACGCCACCAAGTTCTCCCCGCCGCAGACGCAGGTGTTCATTCGCTTCGAGAGGGTCACCGCCGGCATGGCCATCGAAGTGGAGGACCGCGGCCTGGGCATCCCGCAGGAAGACCAGCGGCGGCTGAACGCGCTGCTCGCCGACCCCGAGCGGGCCGACACCGAGGAACTTCTGAAGGACGGGCGGATCGGGCTCCTGGTGGTCGCCGCGCTCGCTCACCGTCACAGGGTCCGCGTCCAGCTGCGAGGCAATGTCTACGGCGGTACGCAGGCCATCGTCGTCGTCCCGAAGGAACTGGACGGCGGGGAGGCGGAGGAGTCCGAGACAGGGCCCCAGGCGGAACCGGTGGCCGCCGCCGCGGCGCCACCGGCCGCGAGTCTCCCGAACCCGCAGCCGGCGCGTGCTTCCGGCTCCGGCCAGGGCGTCCAGTCCCGGCCGGGTCCGCCGCTGGATGGGCGCGACGCCCTCGGCGCCCCCATGCCGCCCCAGCCGGGCGCGGCCGAGAATTCCCAGCGCCGGCCCTCGCCCCCGCCCGCGTCCGGGCCGCCGGCGGCCGCGCAGGACTCCCGAACCGCGCCGGACCCCCTGACCGCGCCCGCCTTTCCGGGCGACGCCGGTGAGCGGCCGCCATTGCCGCAGCGCCAGGCCCAGGCCAGCCTGGCGCCCGAACTGCTCAATGCGCCCGCACTCGAGCAGGATGATCAAGAAGTCGAATACAATACCGGCTTCATGGCGGCGTTCAAGAAGGGTTTGCGCAGCGCCGAGGAGAATGACGGTCCTGCCGAAGACCTCGACCGTGCGAATTGACGAGAATCACCTATGACAAGGAGTATCCGTTGAGTGGCGTCTCCCCGAACCAGGTTCAAGATCTCGCTTGGCTGTTGCGAGGGCTGGGCGAGGAGGTTCCGTTGATTCGCGGCAGCGTGCTGCTGTCGTCCGACGGCATGATGAAGGCCGCCGACGGCTTCGACCGCGCCGGCGCCGAACATCTCGCCGCGCTCGCGTCCGGGCTTTTCTCCATAGCGCGCAGCGCCGGAACGAAGTTCGACGACAGCAATGAGGTGCGGCAGGTCGTCGCGGAACTCAAGTCCAGCCAGTTGTACATCTCCTGGGCAGGTTACAATTCAGTGCTCGCGGTACTGGCGGAGGAGGAGGCCGATCCGGCCGTCGTCGGTTTCGAGATGGCCCGGCTGATCAAGGCCGTCCGGCCGTTCCTGCACACCGCGGCACGGCCGGCGGCCGTGCCGAGCGACCGGAACCGAGCGTTTTGACAGCCGGAGACGACGAGGTCTGGGTCGACGACGACGCCGGGCTGCTGGTGCGGCCGTACGCGGTGACCTCCGGCCGCACCCATCCGACCGTCGATCTGAAGCTGCTGTCCTTGGTGGTGGCGGTCGGCACGCATCCAGGCGCGATGGACCCGGAGCACGCCAAAGCGCTCGAACTGTGCCGCACGCCGACCTCGGTCGCCGAGGTCGCCGCACATCTGCGGCTTCCCGTGGTGGTCACCAAGGTCCTCATCTCCGATCTGGTGGACAGCCGGGCGATGACCGCGCACGCGCCGCGAACCGCGGCCGATCCCACCGACCGAGCCCTTTTGGAGAAGCTGCTCGATGGCCTACAACAAATCTGAGGTGCTCCCCACCCAGGTCAAAATCCTCATAGCCGGCGGTTTCGGCGTGGGGAAGACGACGTTCGTCGGTGCGGTGAGCGAGATCGAGCCGCTGAGCACCGAGGAACTCATCACCTCGGCCAGCGTCGGAATCGACGACCTCGACGGGGTGGAGCACAAGTCCACCACCACCGTGGCGCTCGACTTCGGCCGGATCACCATCGGGCGGCACGGGATCGTCCTCTACCTGTTCGGGACGCCCGGGCAGCGGCGGTTCTGGTTCATGTGGGACGAACTGTGCGCCGGCGCGCTGGGCGCCGTCGTGCTCGCCGACACCCGCCGCCTGGAGGACTGCTTCGAGGCCGTCGACTTCTTCGAGAGCCGGGGAGTCCGGTTCCTCGTCGCGATCAACGAGTTCGACAACGCGTTCCGCTACGGATCCGACGAGGTGCGGGCCGCTCTCAAGCTCGACCCGCGCGTGCCGATCGTGCCGTGCGACGCGCGTGACCACGACTCCGCCGTTTCGGCGCTGCGGGCCCTGATCCGGCATCTCCTCGCGGCCGCCCCTTCTGTCTCCATCTGACAGAACCGCAGTACAAGCAGGAAGCCCGAGTCCGCGCCGAAGCCGCTTTGTCTCCGGATCCGGATTCGAATCCAGTGAATTCTCGCCCATCTTCGCACTCGGCCATATGGAGGCCCCCGTGACGTACCCGCCCAATGACCAGGCAGACGGATTCTCGGCTCGACCCTTGATGCCGGCCGATCACGAAGCGCCCCGGCGAGCGGCGCGCCTGCGAGAGCTCGGCTTGGGGCAGTCGCGGGAGCGCGAATTCGATGAGTTCGCCCGTAGAGTCGCGCTGGACGCGCAGGAGCTCGTGGGGCTTCCCGGCACACCGGTGGCCTTCGTGAACCTCGTCGGCGACGATCAGTTCATCTGCGGCGTTCACACGTCACCGGCCGACGCCGAGGTCGTGGGCGGCGTCCTCGATGCGAGAGTGCCCCTCGACGCCGGCTACTGCCCGCATGTCGTCGTCCGGCGCAAGGCCCTGATCCTGGACGATGTCCTCGACTATCCGCGTTTCGCCGGCAATCCGATCGTCGACGCGCTCATGGTCCGCAGCTACGCCGGGGCTCCGCTGACCGACCGCACGGGCACGGTTCTCGGCACGATCTGCGTCGTGGACAGCGAACCGCGCCCGTGGGGCAAGGCCGGACTGGATCTCATGAAGCGCAGGGCGGCCGACCTCGTCGACCTGATCCACCGCCGCGAGGGCCTGTCGCGCTAGCCGACGGGTCCGGTGGGAGGCCCGGGGAAACGGACCGGGGCCGATCCCGGCACCGCGCTCCAGGCCTCCCCGGCGAAGGGCCCGGTCAAAGGCTCGGGCTCTCCAAGGGAGGTTCCTGGAGGTGCCGGGGGCGGCACCGGCAGGTGAGGGTGAGCGGCGGCGGCCTCGGTGGCCGGATCTTGCGACCCGGGCTCGTCCGCGACCCCGGGTCGCGAGGCCCGATGCCCGCCCGCCGCGCCATAGGTGTCGAGTATCCCGGTGGCCAACAGGCGGAATTCCGCGGCGACACCGGCGATGTCGCTCCTGAGGAACTCGATGGCGGGCCGGACCCTTGCCGGATCGGCGCCGGTCTCGTCGGCCCACTTCAGGACCTGGGTGATCGCGAACAGGTAGGCGATGGCGCGGCCGGCGAGGACCTGCTGCGCCTGGCCCAGGCGCTGGTCGAGGAAGCTCAGGTCCGTCTCGAGCGTCGCGACCGCGGGCGCCGTGAGCGGCCACTCGGCCAGCAGTTCGCTGAGGGCCCGGCCGGACCGCCGGGTCAGGCAGTAGGCGGTGAGCTGCTGGCTGAGCATGTCGTTGTTGCCGTCGAAGATGCTGAAGACCCGCGTGTCCAGGAATGCCTGACCGGCGATGTTGGTGGGCGATCCACAGCGGTATCCCTCGGCGCCGGTCAGCTGCTGGTAGTGCTGAGCCGCGCTGATCATCCGCTCGGTGGCGACGGTCTTGAGAGCCTGCACCGCCGGAAACGCGGGGGTCATGTCGCCCTTGACGTCCAGCATCGTCTGCAGGTAATGGCTGAGCGCCTCGCAGATGGTGGCGGAGGTGTCGATGGCCGCGAGCCTGTAGTTGACGAACCCGATCTTGGACTGCGGCTTCCGCCCGATCCGGCGACCGTCCACGTACGTGTGCGCCTCCCGGCTGATGCGGCGCAGGAATCCCGACCCCGCCGCCGCCAGCAGCGCCCGCGACGCCAGGAAGACGTCCACCGAGTCCAGGTCCGCCTCCTCGGCGTCGATCCGCCGGTGCCGGGGAACGATCACATCGATGTCGTTGACGCCGTAGTCCAGCAGCTTCAGCCCGAGCGCCTCGTACAGCTCGACAGTGCGGAAACCCTCGCTGCGCTCGACGACGAAGTAGCCGTACTCGCGACGGTGTGCGTTCTTCGCAAGGACCAGCCACCAGTGTGCGGAGGAGCTGAGAGCCTGCCAGTGCTTGCGACCACGGATCCGGTAGCCTCCCTCGACCTCCTCGAAGGTGGTCGTCATGGCCGACAGGGCCGAGCCGGCGCCCGGCTCGGTCGCCGCGAGCCCGGCCATCACCGGGGCGTCGCCGGCGAACAGCGGCAGCATCTCCTGCTTGACCTCTTCACCGGCCCACTTCACCACCGGTAGGAGCGCCAGCGCCGTGTTGACGATCACATAGACGCCCAGCGCCAGGTTCCACTCGGAGGCCGTCTCGACGATCCGGCACATCTCGACGCTGCTGTCGCGCCCTCCGTACCGCCGGGGCAGAGTCGGAAGCCGGACCCCGGCCCTCACCAGGAGCGCCCAACTGTCAGGGGGGAGCTTCTGCTGCGGGAAGGTCGCGGAGTCGAACTTGGACGCGACCGCGTCGAAGCCGGCGATGAAATCGTCCGTCGACAGGGACAGCAAGTGATTCGTCGGCGGTAGATCATTCGTCATGGTGTCCGCTCTCACGGGTCGGCCTGCCAGGGGCAAGGGGGGAAGCTGCCAGGTTCCGGCGATCAAGGGCACGCTGGTGTTCGTTTCATCGCAGCAGCGGGCTTCGAACCATCTTCCGAATCATCCGGGTTTCGGGCATATGTCATGGTCATTCGGTCGAGCAACGAGTGCAAGGAACAGAATTCTCACCACAGTGCACGTGTCAATCACTCACCCCTCGCGTGAACTGCGCGAACTCGCGGATCGGCAGGGCTCGTCCTCCTCCGGCTGCGACCGGCGCCACAACACGATCGAAAGGTGCGCTTACGGCCCGGATGCAGAGGGACACCCCCGCAGGAATGCCAAGGAATCCCACCACCGACGGATCACGCACGCAAACCGACCGCAATGCTGATCAAGGTTACACGGACGCCTCTGGACCGCGATATGGCACCCTGTCCCCCTCCCATGAATGAGCCAATTCCGAACCGAGCTCATTGGTCGCAGGCCGCTTGCATCCCGCGCGACGTGGGCGTATAAGAGAGAGTTTCGTCCTGTATCTGCGGCGTCAATGCCGGCGCCGGTGGTCCGGCCATTCGGACGCCGTCGACGCCACCGACGGGGCCGGCCGGTCACCACGACAACGCTGTGGCCGCGGCTACCTGCCAGGTAATCGGCTTTGACAACCGGTCGCCCTTAGCGTCGAGGTCATCGAGGTCAACAACCCCGGAAACGGAGGACTCCGATGACCAACACGGCCACGAGCCACAACTCCGCCGGCCTGTTCGCCGATGCCGGCCGCTTGCTGCGTCTGGTGCTGCGTGCGGACGCCATCACGACCGGCGCCAACGGTCTGCTCTACCTCGCTCTTGCCGCTCCGCTTCAGGACCTGCTCGGACTCGACGCCACCACCGGACGGGCCCTGGGGGCGTTTCTCCTGGCGTACGCCGCTGCCGTATGGGCCATCTCGATGCCCGCCCGGCCCAGGCGGGTCGCTGTGGTGAGCGTGGTCGAAGCGAACTCGCTGTGGACGATCCTGAGTGTCCTCACGGTGGTCGTGGGCTGGTTCTCGCTGAGCACCGTCGGGGCCGTGTGGGCGGTGCTCCAGGCCATCGTGGTCGCCGGCTTCGCAGTGCTCCAGTACACCGCACTGCGCCGCGCCCGCTAACGGGCAGGCCGCGATCACTCGCAGGCGCGCTGGTCGGCTCCCAATGACACCCAGCCGCTGCGCCCCACGTCGTACGGACGGATGACCGCCTTCACCTTTCGGTTCGTCCCCGCTACGGTCTGGAAGGCCCTGGCGACCCGAGTCGCCAGCTCTTGCAGCGCTTCTTTGGTCCGTGCTTCGTGCTCCCACAGATCGACGTTGATCCTGGTCGTCAGGGCGTCGAACGAGTCCGGAGCCAGGACCGGGACGACGTCGATCTCGTGATCGTTTATCTGGAGTTCCGGCATGCTCGTCAGAGCGTGCCGGACAGCCTCCGCGATGTCGGGCAGCCGATCGGCTTCTTTCAGGTTGAAGATCGTTACCTGTGGCATGGGCAATCTCCGGTGCGGTGGGTGGCGGCCGCCTCGGGCACCGGCAGCGGGGATCGATAACGAGCAGTACCAGACCCCCGTCGCAGCGCCTTCCGTGCAGGTCAGACCCCGACCAGCCTCCTCGGGCGCCGGGGTCGGCATTGGTATTTCCCCGCCCTCGGTGGTCAGAAGTGTGGCTGGTCGTCGGGGAGGAGGTGCTTGAGCAACGTCTCGCTGATGTCGCCGAGTTGCTTGACCTCTTCGGGTGTCAGGACGTCGATCAGGTGGGTGCGGACGCTTTCGACGTGGCGGGGAGCCGCGGCCCGCAGGGCGGCCAGGCCGTCGTCGGTGAGGACGGCGAGCCAGCCGCGCCGGTCGGAGGCCAGGTGTTCGCGCCGCACCCATCCGGCCTTCTCCAGTTTGCCGATCGCGTGGGTGATGCGGCTGGGCTTGGAGTGGGTCCAGCGCGCCAGCTCACTCATGCGCATCGTCCGGTCGGGTGCCTCCGACAGCAGGACCAGCAGTTCGTAGTAGGTGGGCGGCATCCCCGCCGCCTCTTGCAGGTCGCGTTCCAGGCGGTCGAGCAGCAGCCGGGTGGCCAGCCCGAACGCCCGCCAGCTGCGCTGCTCCTCGGGGGCGAGCCATCGCGTCTCCGTCACGGGAAAAAGCTATCACGCTGAATAGTTGCGCACTGAATGATCTCGGGCTATCGTCCCGACCTGTTGTTCAGCACTGAAAGATCTATCGCTGAAGTAGCAAGGAGACCTACGTGCGTACCTCCCGATCCCTGGCCACGGCGGCGGCCCTCCTGGCCGCCGCGGGCATCAGCATGCCCCCTGCGCACGCGGCGGGCCCGGCGAGTTGGCGCGCCGTCTGGGGCACCGCCGCGCAGCCGGCCGTGCCGACCGCCGACTGGTACGGCGTCAACTGGTCCCAGCAGGGTTTCGCCGACGACTCGCTGCGGCAGGTGGTGCGGCTCACCGGCGGCGGCAGCAAGGTGCGCATCCGGTTGTCGAACGTCTACGGGACGAGGCCGCTGCGCATCGCCGGAGCCACGGTCGGCCGCGCCGGAACCGGTGCGGCCGTGCAGCCCGGGACGCTGCGACCGCTGCGTTTCAACGGCCGGGCCGCGACCGTGCTCGCGGCCGGCAGTGAGATCGTCAGCGACGCCGCCTCGCTGGCGTCCTCACCCCGCGACCAGTTGGCCGTGACACTCCGGCTGAACGCGCCGACCGGGCCCGCGACCTTCCACCATTTCGCGATGGCCACCTCCTACCGCGCGGCCGGCGACCACCTGGCCGACCCCCGCGCGACGCCGTTCGCCCAGCAGAGCGACTCCTGGTACTACCTGACCGGCGTCGAGGTCACCGGTCCCCACGCCGGCGGGCCTGCCCGGCGCCGCACCGTGGTCGCCTTCGGCGACTCCCTCACCGACGGGGTCGGGTCCACCAAGGGCACCGATGCCCGCTACCCCGACCGGCTGGCCGAACGGCTCCGCGCCGCGGGGCGCCGGTGGGGCGTGGTCAACGCCGGGATCGGCGGCAACCGCGTGCTGACCGATTCCCCGGTGTACGGCGAGCGGGCGGTGGCGCGTTTCACCCGCGATGTGCTGGAGCGGCCCGGTGCCCGCAGCGTGATCGTCCTGGCGGGCGTCAACGACCTGGCCGCCTGGAACGAGACCGGCCCGGTCACCGCGGCCCAGCTCATCGACGGGCACCGCACCCTGATCCGCCTGGCCCACGCCCGCGGCATCCAGGCCGTCGGCGCCACCATCATGCCGATGGGCGGCTCGGCCGCCCAGAGCCGGCGCGGCGAGCAGATCCGCCGACAGGTCAACCGCTGGATCCGCACCAGCGGCGCCTATGACGCCGTCGCCGACTTCGACCGCGTCGTCGCCGACGGAGACCACCTCAAGGCCGCCTACGACAGCGGCGACCACATCCACCTCAACGACACCGGCTACCGCGCCATCGCCGACGCCGTCGACCTCAACATGCTCTGACCCGTTCCGGACGCATCCTCAGAAAGGCCCGGCATCATGAACGAGCCCGTGAACATCGCCGTCGTCTACTACTCCGCCACCGGCACGATCGCCGACATCGCCCGCGAGATGGCCGAGACCGCCGAGAAGGCGGGCGCCCAGGTCCGGCTGCGCCGGGTCGCCGAACTGGCCTCCCAGCAGGCGATCGACGCCAACCCCGCCTGGGCCGCCAACCTGGCCGCCACCATCGACGTCCCGACGGCCGTCCCCGACGACCTGGTCTGGGCCGACGGCGTCCTGCTCGGCTCACCGACCCGCTTCGGCAACATCGCCGCCCAGCTCAAGCAGTTCCTCGACACCCTGGGACCGGTCTGGCAGCAGGGCCTGCTCGCCGACAAGGTCTACAGCGGCTTCACCTCCGCCGGGACCGGGCACGGCGGGCATGAGGCCACACTGCTGGCCTTGTCGCACACCTTCCACCACTTCGGCGGCGTCCTCGTGCCGCCCGGCTACACCGACCCTGCCAAGTTCGCCGACGGCAACCCCTACGGCACCTCCCACTTCGACCAGGGCGGCACCACTCCCGTCGACGACACCACCCGCGCCGCCGCCCGAGTCCAGGCCGAACGCGCCGTCAGGTTCGCCCGCGCCATCAAGAACGCGAACGAACCGACCGCCGCGACCGCCTGAAAAGCACATCACCCCTGGCCGCCTCGGCCGCGTGCTGGACGAAAAGCGCTCCGGGGAGATGCGCACCGTGTTCACCGATGACGCAACGGTCGGCACTGCCAGCGGATCAGCGCAGGGAATCGAGGCGCTCGCCGAGGAGGCCCGCAGAGTCCGGGCCCCACTCCGGCCGCAAGTCGATGGCCTCGTTCGGCACCGCCACCCTGGCGGTGACGACCCCGGGATTCGCCTCTTCGCCGGGACGATCCACTTCGGGAGCGGGATCGGGGCAGGCGGCAGGTCATCTGTGTGATCGCCTCCCACGCGACGTACCCCGCCACCCCGCACTGCCACGCCGCCACCGACCTGCACGCACGCTCCCGCACTGCCTACCGTGTGGCCAGGGCGGACACGGGATCGGTCCCGGGACGTCGATGCCGTGCGGGCCGCCTCGTCAGCCCGTGTCCCCGCCTCGTCAGCCCGTGTCCCCGCCTCGTCAGCCCGTGTCCTCCAGTGCTCGCCGGCGGGTGTCCCGGGGGGTCTCGCCGAAGCGGCGGCGGTATGCGGCGCTGAAGGCGCTGGACGAGGGGAAGCCCGTCCCGTGCCCGATGTCGGTGATCGGCACGTGCCGGTGGCGCGGGTCGCGCAGCCGCTCGCGGGCGAGCCGGAGCCGCTCCTCGCGGATCAGCTCGCGCGGGGTGGTGCCGGCCTGCTGCAGGGCGAGCTGGACCTGGCGCAGCGACCAGCCGAGGCCGTGCGCCACCGACGAGCCGCTGAGCTCGGGATCCGCTATGTTGCGGCGCACGTACCGGCGGATGTCCGCCTCCACCTCCGCGAGACGTCCGGCGGCGGGCGGCTGCTCGGCGCCCTGGATGAGCATGCGGACCAGTTCGGTGAGGCGGTCGCACGCCGCGTCGAACTGCGCGGCGGTGAGCTCGTCGCGCTCGTCCCGCAGGACCCCGATCATGGCGCTCACGAGCCGGCCGAGGCCCTTGGTCAGGTCGAAGAAGCAGGAGGCCGGGTACGGACCGGGCACCTCGCGTGCGGGGATCGTCAGCAGCACGGCGCGGAGCGAGCCGGACTGGGTGAACCGGCACGGCTGGGCGATCGTCAGCAGGGCGCCCGTGCCGGGCCGCACCGTCGCCTCGCTCCTGTCCGTGACCAGGCCCGCCGCGCCGTACAGCGGGATCAGGAGCCGGTAGTCCTCGTCGGGTTCGCGGCGGACCAGATCCGGCGTCCGCAGATAGTGCGTCTCGCTCGACCAGTACGAGACGAGCTGGTAGGCCCCGCTGTACTGGCGGATCATCCTGCCGTGGAAGTCCTCCGGAGAGGGGCAGCGGACGTCGAGCGCGGACTGGTAGGCGTTGGTCCGCTCCCTCCACAGCTCGACGCGCTCGTGAGGGGCGTAGTCATCGGTCGCCGTGGTGGTGACGCTGTAGCTCAAGACGGTCTCCCCCCAGGCACTCACGCTCACAACTGCTCGTCCTGCCACCTGGCACGCACAAGATTCGGCTATGCGCATCCGCGCGTACCACGGCGGCAACCGTCAGCGTACGCTCGCGCGACCGGTGGGCAAGCGCGCTCCCTGTTGCATACGGCGGCAACTTCCGTGCGCAGCGCGGCAAGCCCCCGCCCGAAGCCCCTCCTATCTTCGGTGCAAACGCGTGCTCCCATGGAGTGCCCCATCCGTGTGGTGAGCTGAAGCCCGACATGCCTGGACGGGAACATCCCAGGGAGTTTCTATGTGTGGTGCGCATTTCACTATGGAGACGGCGCCGGGTGAGGTCGTGAAGCGCGGCCCGGTCACGGGACGGGCGCTGGACGGGGACGCAGGAGGACGTGAGGTTCCCGGAGGCGCCGCGTGACGGACGAGGGTCCCGCGCGGGGGGCGGTGGTGTTGCGGGCCGGGTGGGCGGTCCGGGGTAAGCCGCCGGGTAGTTATGACGAGTATCGGGTGACCGGGTGTGGTGGTCCGGATTTCTCGGCGGCTGACTATGCGCATATTCTGCGGCATTTCGCGTTGGGGACGCCGTCGCCGGGGCGGTCGGGGCCTGCTGCGTTGCCGTGGATCACGATCAGTGAGGTGCGCGGCGGTGATGACGGCACCCGGATCGGTGTGGCGTTGGAGGACTGGACCGGTGAGGCCGACGGTGCGGGCCGCCCGATCGCCGAGACCCGGTACTTGTGCGTGCCGTATGAGGCGCTTCGTGCGGTGCCGGTGTCGTATGCGGGGTTGTTCGAGGCGTTGTCGGGGGTGACGCCACCGTTCCCGCCGGACGGGGTGGAGTTGCGGGTGGCGCCGCTGGACCCGGCAACCTTGGCGCAGGCACTGGGGCGGTTCGGAGTGCAGCGGGTCGCCGCGGCCGCGTCACTGCTGATCGACGGTCCCGTCACCGTGACCGGTGCACCGGAGTTGACCGCTGTGGAGCGGCTGGTGTTCCTGGACGCGGTCGCGGCGCTGCTGCCCTACGGGTGGCGGACCCGGTTCTCCGCGGCGACCTGGGATCAGAGCGGCAACCGCAACGTCTCGCTTGCGTTCGCCCGACAGGTTCGTGACCGCACCGCCGAACTCGACTGGCGAACACCCCGGCTCCCCGAACGCGACACACCGGGCCGCGCCTACGCCGAAATGCTCGCCGACCTGTTCGGGGATCGGGGACGCTCGCACGCCGAGGTCGTCGCGTACCTCGCACACGCCACCCCACCCCTCACCGACACCGAACCCACCGCAGCGGTCCGGATACTCGCCGGGCTCGACTGGCCCGCGACCGTGCTGCAGGCCGTGGAACGCGGAACCCACGACCCCGCCGACATCCGCGACCTGCTCACCACCGGACGCCACCGCGAGCTCAGCGACGCGGGCGCCCGAAGAATCCTCACCGCGCTGATCCAAGAACGCGTTCCTGAGGACGTGCCGCTGCTGCGCGAGCGCTGGGCCGACCTCGGGCAGGCCGATGACCTGCTCGCCTCCCTGCTCGGCCCCGCGGGTCGCGGCGAGGACGAGACCGCCCGCGCGGAGAGCGCGGCGCTGATCGTCCTCGAGATGGTCGATCTGGAGGCCGTCGCCGCCGGCGCGTCGCAGTGGCCCGCGACGCTCGGCGCGCTCGACGCGAACCCCCGCGCGGTGTGCGCCTTGATGGCGGAACTGGCGTTCGGGCCGCCGGACCGGCTCGTCGCCTGGTACAGGATGCTCTCCCACCGCCTGCCGGAGTCCCTGCTCGGCCCGTTCGGCGACGTGCTGTTCGACCCGCTGCGCTCTGTCGACCCGGATCGCCAGGCGGCGCTGGCCGGGCACGGCACCGGCTGCGTGTCGGACCTGGTCGCGCTCGGATCGGGCACCGGGCGGCTCGGCTACGTCCTGCCGGGCCTCGCCGGCTGGCTGACGGCGCTGGACCGCGTCCCCGAGGACGGGCCGCTGAAGGCCCGGCTGGCGCAGGCCGAGTCCCCGACCCCTCGCGAGCGCGGTGTGCTGGACGGGCTGCTGCTGTGGCTGGACGCGCCGCCGCAGCACATCACCGGGGTCCCCGCCAGGGGCCACGAGCGCTACTGGGACGGCTTCCGGTCGATATGGACATGTCGCATGCCTGCCAGCCACGCCGACCGGCGCCCGGAGATTCTGGAGTCCTGGGTGCGGGCTGGCGGCTGGGCCGGGTCCGCCGAGGGTGTCGACGCCGTCCTGCGGCTCGTCCGTGCGCTGTCCGCCGGGTTTCCCCGCGAAGGGCGCCTGCTGGAGCGCGCGTTGCTCACCGCCCGCACGCGCGTGCCCGGCCTCGACCGCGCCGGTCGGCGGTCCGGCCTTCACCGCACGGGCGGGCCGCCGTGACCACCGTCGTCGCGCCCGGATCCCGGCCGCCGGTGATCGACGTCACCGCCGCCGGTCCGGCGAACCCGGGAAACGGATCGGCGGCTGCGGACAATAACCGGTTGGGGGCTCCCGTCGGCCCGCCCGTGAGGAGGCGAGCTCTCAACGAGCGCTTGGTCGCCGCCGTCGCCTCCTTCGGGGGGCGGCTCCGGCGAACGGGCGCGGCGACCATACCGGCGAAAAACCGCACCGGTCCACCGGCCTTTTGCATCGTTCCATTATGACGGCCCCGATGATTTGCACGCCCCCGCCTCACCACTCCGATTCCAGCCCGCCGTCTCCCCCCTTTCCGCCGGCTACTCGAACCGTTTCCTTCTCCCCGCACGGTGATCGCATGGCCTTCCCGACCGCCCGTCCCCGCCGCCCGTCCTCGGACCGCACCGTCGACGGCCTCCGCCCCACGGCTCCCCCGACACGCCCGCCCTGCCGCCGCCGCGCTCCGGCGAGACTCCGCATGTCCGCCGCGTCGCCGGGGCGGACGGCCTGAGGGCGCCGGGCCCCGCAGGGCACGCCCGCCCGGCCTGAAGGCGCGGCGCACAGCGCGCCGCCCGCAGCACCGCTCGTCTCACGATATGAGACGAATGACCACCAGATGGAACCGATCTGTTGCAGCGCCGGGCGGTGCGCGGACGGTCGTCTGTAGCGACGCATCAGAAAGCCTCGTCCGACCTCGACTCGATCACCGCAGCGAAGACGGCCAGCAACGTTCCTGGATGCCATGCTCAACTCACCCACCACCGCAAAGCGCTCTCAGGCGTGCGTCTGTTCGCCCGCACGAATGGATCGACGAATGAAGGAGCATGATTTTGATCGGGAATAGGCGTGCCGGCGGGTCGTCCGCGCACTCCGGCGGACGCCTCATTCCCGGAGTCGAGACAATGGACGCGCGGGCCCGTCCGGCGCCCCCGGCCGCCGGAGCCGGCGCCTCCCACCACCGGGCGCGGGACGCGTTCCCCGAGGCGAGGGCCGTATGAGGCTCTCCCGGCTGGCCTCCGGCCGAACCGCGGTCTGGTTCTCCCGGCCGCCCTCGGCGACCACGTCCCTCGTGGCCTTCCTCGCCCCCCTGGGCTACTGCCTCGTCCCGTACTGGCTCGTGGCACCGGCGGGCGCCGCGGCCGTCCTGCTCGGCGAGGCCGTGCTGCTGCGCGCGAGGCGGTGGAGGATCGCGCTGGACGCGGTCGAGACCCTGCTCACCCTGGCCGTCACCGGCCTGGTGACGGCGCGCCCCGCGGGGCTGCCCAGCCGGGCGCCGAGCGTGACGCAGGTGGTCCTGCTCCTGGTGGCCGCCCTGCTGATCGTCGCGATCATGAGGCGGTCCGTGCACGCCCCGCTGATCGCGGAGGACCTGATGGAGGCGGCCTGCGCGGCCGGTTTCGCCTTCCTCGTCCTCAGGGCCCTGCGGACCGGCGACGTCACCTGGGCGTTCCTCGCCACGTTCCCGGCCGCCGTCTACTATGTCGACACCCGCGTCCTGAGGACGCGGGAGACGGCGCTCAGCACGGCCGAGCGGCTGCTGCAGCTGCCCTACGTCATGGCCCACCGGCATGCGGAGGCGGCGGACCTGGCCTCGTTCGTGGGCGACCTGCGGAAGATCACGAGATCCGGTGTGCTCTGGCTGCACACCTCCCTGCCGGCGGGCGACATCTGGATCAAGGCCTCCGCCGAGGGCATCACGCGCTACCAGCGGCGGCCGGAAGAGCTGGCCTGGCTCGAAGGGCTCCCGTCGCGGCCGCATCCGTACCTCGTCGACGAGGACGCCCTGCCCGGCGGATGGCGCGCCGGCGTGCACTTCCCGCTGGAGGCCCCCGGGGGCCGCGTCGCCGGCTACCTGCTCATGGGGTGGACCCGGATCACCGGCCTCTACCTGAGCTTCTGGGTGCTGTCCGGGGTGCTGGGCGGAGCGATCAGGGGGACGGCCCGGGCGCTCGGCGCCTACTGGGCGAACACCTGGGCGGCCCACGAGCTCGAGGTCGAACGGGCGCGGCTCAGCGCGGCCATCGACCACTCGGACGTCGCGATCCTCGTGCTCGGCGCCTCCGGCCGGGTCGAGGTGTGGAACTCCGCGATGGCGGCGCTGACGAGCATCCCCGCGGACGAGGCGCTCGGCCGCCGGAGCGAGGACCTCTTCACCCTGGTCTGCACCGACGGGTCCCCGGTCGAGCTCGCCGACGGGCTCACCGGGACGCCGCGGCTGACCACCCGGGACGGGCGCCTTCTCTGGGTGGAGGTCTCCTGCTCGGCCGCTTCCGGGCCCGGAGCGTCCGAGCTGCTCACGGCCGTGTTCGTGGACAAGTCGGCGCGGCAGCAGCTGGACCAGATGCGGCACCTGCTGCTCGCGTCGGTGCACCACGAGCTGCACGGCCCGCTCACCACGATCCGCGGGCACGCGCAGCTGCTCGAGCCCGCCGTCGCGAACGAGGAGGACGCCGAGTCGATCGGCGCGATCCTCGACTCGGTGGAGGTGATGCAGCACGTCATCGCCGACCTGATGCTCGTCATCGACGGCGACCCGTCCGCCTGGCCCGTCGCGGTCGCGGAGGACATCGAGATCTCGGGCCTGCTGCGGCGGGCGCTGCAGAGCGCGCCCTCGGTGGCCTCGCGCACGGTGGTCTCCACGCCGTCGCAGGTCGTCGTGCGCGGCGACCCCGTCCGGCTGCGGCAGTGCCTGGTGCTCGTCCTCCGCAACGCCGAGAAGTACGCCCCGGAGGGCAAGCTGACGGTGGAGACGCACCAGGAGGCGGGCCACGGCGTGCTCACGATCTGCGACGAGGGGCCCGGCATCCCCCCGGGGGAGCTCCTCGCGGCGCTCAAGCCCTATTATCGGTCGGCCTCCACGCAGGACCTCCCGGGCTCGGGGCTCGGCCTCCACATCGCCGACCTGCTCATGACCTCGATGCACGGGCGGATCGACCTGGGCACCGCTCCGTCGGGCGGGCTCAAGGTCGAACTCCGGCTTCCCCTTGCGCCGACCGACCAAGATCAGGACGATGAACCGCAGACCGGCTCTACCGAGTGAGACGGCCACCGCCGGGAAGGTGAGCGTCGACCGATGCCAGATCGGCGAGCACCCCGCGCAACTCGGCGAGATCGAAAGGCTTGGCGAGGACGCGGGTCAGCGCGCCGTCGTCCAGATGAAGTGAGGAGCGAGCAGCCGCGGTGAGGACGAGAACCGGAAGGTCGACGGTGGGGGCGTGTTCCCGAAGCCGGGTCAGGACCTCGGCACCGTCCATGTCGGGGAGCATGCGGTCGAGGATCAGCAGGTCCGGGGGGCGGGCCCGGTCCACGAGCAGCCGCCAGCCCTCCTTTCCGTTCCCCGCGAGAACCGGTTCGTGACCGTCGCGTTTCACGATCGTACGGAGCAACTGCCCGACCCCGGAGTCCTCAATGATGAGCACCCGCACACCTTGCCTCCGTTCGATTTCCCAGATGGCCGCGAGTGAGCGTATCAGCGCGGTCACGGAGTGCACGGACGAAAATGAGACAGGCGGGACCGCACCCGCCTCCGTACGGAGTTCCAACGGCGGTGGAGGAGCGGCCCGGATTGCGCCTGCGACGGCGTTCGCCGACCGCTTCCCACTCCATTCTTCCCTGACCGGCCCTTCTATCCGGATACGATGAGGTATGGCGCGGATATTGGTTGTAGACGACGATCCCCGCCTGGTGAAGGTGGTCTCCACTCTCCTGCGCAAGCATCACCACAGGGTCGAGGCGGTCCCCACCGGAGAACTCGCCCGGCAGGCGCTCCGCCGCGGGAACGTCGACATCACGCTGCTGGACGTCAACCTGCCGGACGTCAACGGCCTGTCGCTGATCCTCGAGATGCGCCAGGAGGGGAACGACGTCCCGGTGATCCTGCTGACGGTCCGGACCGAGGTCCACGACCAGACGCTCGGGCTGCGGCTCGGCGGCGACGACTACATCACCAAGCCGTTCAACCCGGAGGTGCTGCTCGCCAGGATCGAGGCCGTCCTGCGGCGCGCCCAGGGGACGGGCGTCGTCCAGCGCGACGACGAGGTGGACGACAACCTGGTGGAGATCCCGCCCATCGTGATCGACTTCGCCGCCCGGCAGGTCTTCAAGGACGGGGAGGTGGTGCGGCTGGCTCCCCTGGAGTACTCCATCCTCGAGTTCCTGGCCGCCAACCGCGGGCGGGCGGTCTCCAAGGAGGAGCTGATGCTGGACGTGTGGGGAACCAGCCGGGGCGTCTCCCGGACGCTCGCCGAGCACATCTCCCGGCTGCGCCGCAAGCTCGGCGACGGCCTGATCGTCACCCAGACCGGGTACGGGTACCTCGTCCCGGGGGCGCGCTAGGGATCGCGGAGCCAGAGGTCGGTGACGAGCGCGTCGTCGTCCTGGAGCCGGCTCCACATCTGGTGGCCGCGCACCTGCATCGCGGTGCACCAGCGGGCCAGCCCCAGCTCCTCGCCGACGCTCGCGCCCGCCTGGGAGGGCCAGGGCAGCCCGACCCGGGACCGCGCCCGCTCGAGATCGGCCCGGGTCGCGCCCGCGGCGACGGAGCGCACGCTGTGCACGGTGAACCCGGCCTCCTGCCGCACGGCGACCTGCTGGTCGGTGACGGCGCCGAGGAGCGCCAGGTGGGTGCCGGCGGTGTCGGCCACCATCCGTTCCGCGGTCTCCTCGGGCGTCTGCGCGTCCTCCAGGTCGGCCAGCAGCCGGCCGAGCCCGTCGATGGCGGAGCCGAGCAGCTCCGCGCAGTCGGCGTCCTCCCCCGAGACGGGCGCGGGCCGCTCCCCGGCGCCGAAGGTGGCGATGGTGAGCTCGCCCGCCAGCCGGTGGGCGAGGCCGCGGACGAACCTGTCGTGCCAGCCCTCCGGGGCCGGCTCCTCCTGCTCGACGACGAGCGCGCACGTGTCCGACAGCGGTATGGCGGTGCGGGAGCCGGCGGTGAACCGCGCCCGCCAGGTGAGCGCCTGGCCCGCCGCGACGAGGGAGTCGGGGTCGGCGGCGTCGTCGACGGTCAGATCCTGGACGCCGCGGGGAGGGGACTCCACCCGGGCGTGTACGAACCGAGGGTGCATCAGCCGGCAGATCCTCGGCTTCCCACCGGGGCGGACCGGCGGGCCGCGCCGGTCGTGCGGCCGGCGGCGGGGCGGCCCCTCGCCGCGCCCCGGCCGGTGCCCGTCAGCGCGGGGCGAGCCTGAGTGCCGCGCGGGAAGGCGGCACGATCAAGTGGATCTTCGGCAAACTCCAACGTCCCCTCCTCGAGCTTCGGCCCAGGCAGCTCCGTACCTGCCGGTGCGGCAGTAGGAATGGGGACCCCCGCCCCCTGAACACTGAGCTGACTTCATGCTAATCGTGCCTGCACGATAGTGGTTAGGCCGCTGCGTGAACAGCGGCCTTTGTGTAAGGTACATCGCTTCAGGAGGACGGCACAGCCCTCACACGGAAGCACGGACCTTGACGTGGTATCGGCGGCCTGCTCCCCTTTGTTCGCCGAGCTTACGGGCGTTTCTCGCGATTACCGGGGCGCCGATCGGGCCGCCCGCGCCGGCCGGGCCGTTGTCCGCATGCGAGGCGATGCCCGCCAGGTCACCCCTATCGGCGGGGCCGGACGGGGCGAGCGATGATCTTGAGTGCGGGCCGGGCCCGGGAGGGCCGACTTCCGGGCGTCCGCCCGGCCGCCCGCGAGATGTTCGTCCGGGCACCGGTATAGGACGGTCCGGCGGGCCGCCCGGCAATTCCGAGGCATATTTCAAACTCGGATTCCATGGCTTTCTCCGCGTCGGCGGGCCATCGGGAGAAGCGTCGCGGGCAGCCCCTCGCGCCGATCTCTTTTAAAATTCAACTTCCCCGCGAGGCCGGCGTCCCCGGCCGGGGAAAGACGCGCCCGCGGGGCGGTCGGCAACGCGGCCGCGTGCCGGCACGGGGGATCGACATCCTCATGTGTTCGAACCCGCACGGCTCTCCGTCCAGGTCACCGGCCGGAGAGGGGACTGTTCGAACGGCGGAGGCCGCGCGGCGCGATGGCGAGAACCACATCCCGCCCAAGGATTGTCGCGGATACATCACTATGTGAAAATATGCGAGCGGGCGGCGTCGCGAACGCCGCCACGCAAGGCGCGCGACCACGAGGCAAATGCTCTGCGAAGCGCACGTCGGATGCAGAGTTTCCAAGCCTCCGCCGCGAGCCCTGCAAGTTGCAGTTCAACTACTCCTGAAACTATCAGGACCAGTTCGCGGCGCCGAAGGAATCGCGCTCCGTGAACTGATTTCGCCGCTCCGCAGCGCGGCGCGAGCGGACCGCGGCGCCCGCGCCGGCCGCCCGCGAAGCCGGTATCGGCGCCAGGTCGGCGCCGGACGCGCGCGCCATCAACGCTTCTTCTTGAGCAACATCGTGCATCAGCGCCTCTGCAAGCGTTCTCCGAGGTTTCAACACGAATTCCAGCCGAGATCAACTCCAGATCAACGGCGGCTCGGCGCCCTCCGAACCAGCAGGACGGCCGCCGGTCGCCGATGACCGCCGCCACCTGCCAATTCTCTCTCCCGACCGCTCCGCGACGCCGCCGCCGGGCGCGCCGAACGGACGCTCCGGAGCTGCAACGAGCATGTCAACAACCCTTTTGAGGCTGCCTCTTTCTCCGAGATCGTTTCGTCTGATGGCTGCGTGAATCACGAGGTGGGGAGAGACGATGGAGACCGTGCGGCCGGCCGGCGAGGGCTCTCAGACTTCTGACCGGATCCGGACACGCAACGAGGAGCTGTTCGCCCGCCGGAGGCGACTCCAGATGACGATCGCCGAACTGCGCGCGAGCTGCGGCACCGGCGAGGCCGACGCCGACCGGGAGGCCGAGCTGCGGCAGGCCGAGCGCGAGCTCGACGATCTCACCTACGAGATCATGACGGCGAACTTCGGTCTGGTGCGCCGCTACGTCGCCGCGTTCACGTCCCGGTCGTCCGAGCACAGCGAGGACTACGAGAGCGCCGGCAAGGTGGGGCTGCTGTGGGCGATCTCGTCCTACGACCCGGCGCAGGGCCTGTTCGCGAGCTGGGCCTTCAAGCCGATCCAGCGGGAGGTGCTGCGGGCCGTCCGGGACGCCGAGCACCCGAACCTGAACCTCGGCGACTTCGAGAAGCGCCCGGCCATCCTCGCCGCCGAGCGCGCGCTGCTGGAGGAGAACGGCAAGGCGACCCCGCCCGACCCCGCCGCGATCGCCAAGCGGGCCGGCGTCACCGAGGCGCAGGTCCGCCGCGTCCTGGACGCCCCCCGGCTGGACAGCCTGCACGCCTCGGTCAGCGGCCGGGACGACGAGATGATCTCGCTCGAGGAGCGGCTGGTCGATCCGACGCAGAACCTGGAGGACAAGGTGGAGTTGCGGTCGCAGCTCCGCGCCCTCCACGACCAGGGGCTGCCGAGCCTCGACGCCCGCGAACTCCACGTGCTCACCCGCCGGTTCGGCCTGAACGGCGAACCGGGGCAGTCGCTCCGCCTCATCGGCGAGCAGCTCGGCCTTTCCCGCGAGGGCGTGCGGCAGATCCAGCAGAAGGCCCTGGCCAAGCTCGTCGAGCCGGTCGCGGGCGCGATCTGAATCGCATTCCACTACGGGATTAATGCGGTTACCGGCGAACGGCGAGCCGTTCACCCATCACTGGAAAAGGGCACCTGCTCCCTCAACTGGCGCCATTGGCAGCCAAGGGAGCAGGATTCCTTGCGGGAGACCGCCTTTACCGACCGGTACCAAGCCGGAAGGCGGCCTCGTCTATTATCGTCCGGGAACGGCGCACTTCTGCCACCACCGCGGGGAATGGATTCGCATTCGGCGGGCACCGGCCCGCCTTCCCCGCGCTTCGGCTCCTCCGGACCCGCCCGGCACGCCGCAGTGAGCCCGGCTCACCGGGGGAGGGCTCGCGGTCCGCGCCGCGAGCCCCGCCGCTCCCAGGTCAGGGACCCACCTCCGGCTCCGGGTCGAGCACGCGGGCGATCACCGCGACGCATCCGCGCACGTCGTCCACCGGGCCGATCTTCGAGCCCCACTCCCACCAGTAGCAGAGGACGTCGCCGGCCAGCGGATCCGGGTAGCACTTCACCCGCTCGCTGAACCATCCGGTCTTCGGGTTGCTCACCCTGACCCAGGCGCCCCCGGCCGTCCGCTCCACCCGGGCCCGCATCAACTGCCCGGCGTTCAATTCCGTCGCCAACTGCTCCAGAAACTCGTAGGGTCCCTCCTCCGGCCCGTCAACTTCCTCCCCCGATCGGCCACCGGTGACCAGGCTCATTTCGGTACGTGCCTCCATGTCATGAAGTCGGCCGAAGAATCGACGTCGAAGGCGAATCCAATCGTCGGGCCGGACTCTTCGCCTTCCCTTTTCAGGCCCCTCGTATAGGTACCGTCCGGACATGGCGGCCCGCCGCAACGTTCATTTTCGGGAACGCGTGAGGAGCCCGCCCCGGCCGCCCCCGGACCGCGTCCGTGACCGCCGGGGCGGGCTCCGCTCAGTGCGCCATCACCCGGGTCAGCGCGCGCATCACCATCTCGGGGGCCGCGGACCGGCCCGTGACGACGAGCCTGACGGCCGCCCGGATCTCCGACTCCGGGTTGGCGATCAGCGCTCCGACCTGGCCGGCCGACGCCATCCGCTCGGCGGTGGCGCCGGGCCGCACGCCGATCACGTAGTCGGCGTCCAGGGGTTCCGCCGCGGCCACGCAGCCCGGGGGCAGGACCGCGTGCGGTCCCTCGAAGACCCGGCTGCCCGGCGGGACGAGCGGCGCGAAGGCCCGGATGACGACCCGCGCGGCGGGCCCCGTCACGGTCACGGTCTCCAGGCGCGCGAGCGCCGCCTCGACCTGGGAGAGCAGTTCCCTGGTGACGACTCCCGACTCGAGGAGCCCGGCGATGGTCGGGCCCCGCATGGTGCGCCGGCTCACCACGACCGACTCGCCCGCGCGGGTCACGCGGGCGTCCATCCGGTCCTGCGCGGCCTCGGCGCTCTCGACGGCCCGGCGGGCGGCCTCCTCGCTCGGGAACCCCGCGACCTCGTGGACGCCGTGCTCGCCGAACACCGTCACCCGCGTGCCGCGGACGTGCACTTCCATGACCCGGGGGTCCTGCCACAACTCGCCGATGAGGTGCAGGCCGCCCATGACGTAGTAGACCTTCCGGGCCATCGCGGGATCGCCACCGGTGTGGCGGCTCAGCATGTCGAGCCACATCCGGCCGATCGACGGCCTGATCGACGCCGCGATCCGCGCGGCGGTCTCCCAGTCCTCGTCCGGCCCCGGCCCCCCACCCGCCGACTCCGCCGCAGACACCTCCTCCGAGAACGCTTCAACCGAAGGCACCTCGACCTGCGGCGCCTCGACCTGCGGCGGCTCAACCGAAGCCGACTCGGCCGATGGCACTTCGTCCCGAGGCGATTCGACCGTCGGTGGCTCGACCTGGGACGGTTCCGCAAGCGGCGCCGCACCCCGGGGCGTTTCGACCGGCGGCGCTTCGGCACGAGGCAGCTCGGCCTGAGGCGCTTCGAGCGGGGGCGGCTCGGCCGGTGGCGCTTGCTCGACCTGGGGCGGTGCGGTCTGAGGCGGCTCGGCCCGGGGCGGTTTCGCCGACGCCGCCTTGGCCTGGGGCGACTTCGCCGGAGGCGCTCCGGCTCGGGACGGTTCCGCCGGAGGCGCTTCGGCTCGGGACGTCTCGGCTGTTGGGGGCTCGGTCTGGGGTGGTTCCTCAAGTGGCGCTGCGCCACGGGGCGTTTCGACCGGTGGCGCTTCGGCACGAGGCGGCTCGGCCTGGGGTGCTTCGCGCGGGGGCGGCTCGGCCACGGACGGCTCGGCCGGTGGCGCTTGCTCGACCTGGGGCGATGCAACCGGAGGCGGGGCGGCCCGGGGTGGTTTTGCTGGTGCCGGCTCGGCCTGGGGCGGTTTCGTTGGGGTCGCGTCGGTGCGGGGCGGCGGGGGCGGGGCGGTTCGGGGTGGTTTCGGTGGGGGGACGGGGGCCGGGCCGTCCTGCTTGGGCGGGCGGGGTTGGGTCACGTGGGGGGCGGGCAGCGGCTGCTCGGCGGCGCCTGGTGGGAAGGGCGCCGGCCGCAGGGAGGAGAGCGCCGTCCGGGGCGCGCGCTCAACGGGGGCCGGTGCCCGGAGGCGGCCGGCGACACGCTTGTCGTTCTCGGTACCGAGGGTCCCCTTCTTCCGGGGTTCCCCGTCGAATTCGATGACCGACCAGAAGTCCATTCCCTCTGTGGGTTCCTGAGGCGGCGACGACATGGGCCGGTTTTCCTTTCCTGGCCGACGGAGTCGACCGCCCGGGCTCGGCACCGCACCGCGGACGCCGCCGCGGTGCGGACGCCACCGTGCCCGGGCCGGTCACGTGGTCCTGGCGGGGGGCCTCGTGGTCGAGTTGGTCCAGCGCTTGTTGGTGTCGTTGACGTCCCTCTCGACGGAGGTCAACTCCACCTTGAACGGGATGCCGGGCCGGCCGCCGACCTTGACCAGGAACCTGCCGCGCCCCGGAGGCTCGCTGTCCTCCTTCAGGTCGGGGTTCCAGGACGGCGGCGTCGACCAGTCGACGATCATGCGCTCCTCGATGGACGACAGGCGCACCACCTCGTTCACCATGGGCATCTCCGCCTGCGGCAGCCCGCCGCAGATCACCATGCCGGCGCGTTCGGCGAAGCCCTTGGCCTTCATCCGGTCGGACTCGTCCGCCAGCGCGAGCAGGTCGGCCATGGTGTGCGTGATCATCACCTGGCCCGCGCCGCGCTGGCGGTTGAGACGGGTGAGGGCGTCGACCCGGTCCACCAGGCCGCGTCCGGACCGCAGCACCCGCCACAGCTCGTCGAGGACGACGAAGAAGTGCCGCGGGGGCGCCAGGCCCTCGTCGGCCAGCGCGTGCGCGACCTCGATCGAGCCGAACCCGTCCGACCAGCACGCCAGCAGGACGGCGGCCTGGAGTTCGGCGTCGGAGTCGTCGATCCCGCTGATGTCGATGCAGACGCCCCCGGGGTTGTCCAGCTCGATGCCCGTGGTGGTGTGGCCCGCGAACGTCTCGCCCATCGGCCCGTCGAGCACCCCGAGCAGCGAGGCGTGCAGGGGGTCGACGGCCGCGCGGTACCGCGCCTCGTCACCGCGGGCGAGGGTGACGGCGCGCAGCCGCTCCGGCCCGTCGTCGATCACCTTGATGAGGTCGGGCAGGATGGGGACGCCCTTGTGGCGCTCGTCCAGCACCCGCAGGGCCGCGTTGAGGACGGTGCGCTCGGTGTCGGCGATCGGCCCGCCGCGCAGGAGCGTGAGCAGCGCGGCGACCATGTTCAGCCGGCGGCCGTGTGCGTCCGCGATCAGCTTCCGCCGCGCCTCCTCCGGGAGCTGGGCCACGGCCTTGGACGTGGCGCCGGGGTCGAGGACGTTCAGCGAACCCAGCCCGCGGCCGAGCTTGATGATCTGCCCGCCCATCGCGCGGACCAGGTCGACGTAGTCGGGCTTGAGGTCGCCGAGCACCATGGGGAACACCCCCTGGCCGACCAGTCCCACCACCATCCGGCGGATCAGGGTCGACTTGCCCAGCCCCGGCTTGCCCAGCACCAGCGCGGACGGGTTGTGGATCAGGTTCGCGCGCTGGAACCACGAGATCGGGTCGCAGCACAGCGCGGCGCCGGTGGTCAGCTCCCGGCCGAGCGGCACACCGATCATGGGGGTTCCCGATCCCGCCCCGAACGGCCACAGCCCGCAGACCTGGACCGTGGTCCCGCGCCACTCCGGCGGCGCCTCGACGTAGGAGGCGCGGCCCCCGCCCCGGCGGCTGAAGCCCCTGAACCCGGGTTTGAGCTCGGGCTTTCCGGTCTTCTTCTTGTCCTTCTTGGCCTTCTTGCCCTTCCGGTCGCCGTCCGCGGCGGGCGGCTCTCCGGGCGGGCCGGCGGGGATCGCTTCCAGGGGACCGTTCACAGCGACTCCCTCACCAGCGCGGGAACCTGCAGGTGGTGCGGCAGGACGATGCCGAGCGGCAGGGCCGCCGCGAACGCCGACGCCTGCGACCCGTACATCCGGCGCAGCCGCAGACGTGCCGGGGCCGAGAGCGTGTCGATGGCCGCCGCCGCGACCGGCAGTTCGTCCGACGAGCGGACGGTGGCGGTGACGAGGATGGTGAACCGGGTGACCCCCGCTCCCCTGGCCTCCTCAAGGGCCGACTGGTCGCTCTTGATGACGTCGATCTCGTTCCGGGCCGCGGCGGTGGACCCGTCGAGGCGGAACCGCGTGTCCCTGCGGTCCCGTTCCACGATCCGGGTGGCGGAAGCCGGGTCGTGCGGCCGGTAGAGGAAGGTGACGCGCTTGCGCGCGATGTCGTGGTGCGGCGCCACCAGCCCGGTCATCACGTTGGACAGCACCTCGCCGCGCGGCGCCTCCGACATGCCCCAGGTGATGGAGTGGCCGCTGTCGTGGACGTAGTGGTCCCAGGATTCCTGCGACGAGACCGGCCCGGCGTCGTCCCAGCGCAGTTCCTGGCCCTCGGCGGCCTCTATGGTCGACTGGGCGTCCGGGTCGTAGGCGATCCGCACGGCGCGGGCGAGCTGCTCCGCGGTCATCGGGCGGGCGGACCCGGCACCGGTCATCGAGAGTCCGGAGATCAGCCCGGGGATCCGCATCCCGATCTCCCGGACCATGGCCTCCTGGTCCCGGCGCTTGCCGCCGATCTGCGGAAGGGCGGCGTAGGTGACCGCGACGCGGGTCGACACCCGCGCGCTGCCGACCGGGTAGTTCCAGACGATCTCCTCCAGCGCGGCCCGGGCGAGCTCCGGAGCGTTCGGATCGGTGTGGGCGTGGATCTCCTCCCGGAGGCGGGTCCCGCTGTCGGGGGCGGTCTCGATGGTCACGCTCGCGGCGACGAGGCCCGGCTCGTAGGCCAGCGAGGCCAGCCACTGCCCCCAGTGGGACACCCACGTGTCGATCTGGGTCTGGTCGACCAGCGCCGCGCCTTCGGCGTTGCAGTCGAACACCACCGTGTAGTGCTTCGTGGACGGGATCATGACCAGGGCGAACGGGCGGCCGTAGGAGTCGCGGCCCTCCACCAGCCGGGACTGCGCGAGCAGCCCGGGAAGCCGGCACACGCCGTGCGGGACGACGCTCAGCGGCCCCGAGCGGTAGAGGTGCCATCCCTGGGACCGGCCGGACCACCAGCTGAACCGGGCCGTGAGCGACTGGAGCGCGGTCCGCCCGTGCACGTCCTGGATGACCAGCGGCAGCATCACCACCGCCAGGACCACGGCACCGAACAGCGCGACCATCAGCGACGCCATCGCGAGCAGGGTGACGATGATCATCCCGACCATGAGGATCAGGGTCCCGGCCAGTCCCAGCTTCCCGATCCCCGGAGACACCGGCTTGCGCCAGTTCCCGTACGTCGGTTCTTGATAGTCGGTTGCCACTCCAGCTCACCTCATTTCTTGACCATGCGTTACCGGACTACCTGCTGCCGCTGGGCCCGCTGCTTCCGCTGTTGCCGCCTCCGCTCGAGCCCCGTCCCGAACCGCCACTACCGCCACCCGACCCTCCGCCCCCGGAGGAACCGGGAGGCGGGGGCGTGTAGGGAGGGATGTAGGGCGCGGGCGGGGGCGTGTAAGGCGGAGGCTGGTACGGCGGTACCGAGGACGACCCCGATCCTCCAGAGGGCGGAGTGTAAGAAGTGGAATTACCACCTGTACTACCCCCTGTATTGGCACCCGAGTTACTCGAGGCGCCGGAGCCACCGCTGGGCGAACGGCCGCCCGAACCGGTTGATCCCGTGGAACCGGTCGATCCCGCGGCATTGTTCGAGCCGTTACCGCCGTACAAATAGGCGTCGTTATCATCAGATGTGGAGGCCCCGGAGGCCCCTCCACCTCTCCGCCCGATCTGCTGCGAAACGGTGGTCGTCACGGTGGTCGTCCTGCGGCCACCACCACCGCCACCGCCACCGCCGCCACCGCCGCCACCGCCACCACCGCCGCGGGCTCCACCCGGACCGCCGCCCGAGCTGCCGCGCCATCCGCCACCGCCGGGCATGAACATGCCGAGCAGGGAGAGCCCCCGGCTCCTCATGGTCACGGACGTGCCGCCGTACGCGAAGTGGCCGACCTGGCGGATGCCGAAGAAGCTCTGCCCCTGAGTGGCCGCGGGCATCACGGCGCGCAGGGTCGCGGGCATGGCCAGCACCGAGCCCGCGACGAGGGCCAGACCGAAGAGGCGATCAGCCTCGTAATCGGACGTCATCAGTTTCAAGGCCGCGCCATCGATGGTCGCGATGAGCGGCTTGACGAGGACGAACGAGACCAGCAGTCCGATGCACTGCCGGTAGGCGGCCTGCCCATAAGAAGTGAACCTCGACGCCGCCACCGCCGGGAGGATCCCCACGACAACTATCAGGGCGCCGTTCCGGAAGAGCATCAACACGAACTGAATACACGACGAGAGTGCCGCCGCAGCGGCAAAGAAGGCGAGAACGAACGATACATCATCCTTGTCGCCGCCGCGGATCAACTGGACTCCGTCTTGCCACTTCTGCTGCCACTGGTCGTCCTTCGGCTTCATATGCTCGATGATCATTTTGGAATATTGATCTCCGGCCATATTCGCCAAATTAACGATTGTAGCCACAGTGAGGATGATCAGCGCCAGTTCAAAGAACTGGACCATCGCGTCCCGGAAAGGCGCACCCTTGCGTTGGATCGCGATGCGGAAGGCCGCGACGAGGAACCCGGCGAACGCGAACGCCGCGGTCAGCCAGTTCGTGTACAGCCGGAGATCATAGAGCACCCCGCCCTTTTCCCCGGTCAGTTGCACGTTATAGGCGGTGCCACTGCCGGCGATCCACCAGGTCAGGAACTGTTCGAAGCTTCCCAGTGCCCAGTCGAGCAGCTTCTGGACGAGCCAGGCCCACGCTTCGTTGAGAACGTCGTTCACCGGGTGCCCCCCGGACGACATCGCGCAGGAGGCGCGCAGTTGTTTGACTCAGACACGGCGGTCCCCCGATTCAGAACGGATCGACCAGGAGGGAGACGAAGCCGATGGCCAGCCCGGAGCCCGCGACGAAGCAGGCGAGCACCACCCATCCCACTTCGGTGGCGTTCGCGCCGAACTCGCCCCGCTTGTGCCTGATCGTCATTCTCCCCCCGACGATCACGAAACCTGCCACACAGCCGCCCAGGACCGTCCAGACCAGCCAACGCAACAAGATCGCCACAGGCTTGGTGATCTTGTCCACGTCACCCGGCTGGCTCCGTGGCAGCGACAGGTCGGGCCTGGCATTGATGTCCGGCTTCCTCCCTACGGGAAGCTTGGGTATGGGGACGCTGAGATCCGGCCCTCGGAGAGCGTCCCTCCACTTTTCATATTTTTTCTTGTCACCGTCATCGAAGCCGAAGAGCTTTCTCCCGTTGTGGCAGTTGTCCTCTGCCCCTTTACCCGTCCACGAGTAACACGGGTCCGGCCCTCCCCTGTCCGCCTTGGGCCAGTGCTGATTGTCGCTGCTGTCGCAGTACGAGTCATCATCCTTGTCACTGCCGGCCAGACAGACCTTGAAGATGTACAGCTTCTTCGGATCGTAATGCGGGATGGTGGCCACGTCCTCGCTGGGATTTCCGGCCGCCCTCAGACGGACCACCAGGGTGCCGTCCAAAGCGACGCCACCGCGCACGAGGTGACCGTCCTTCTCGGTATCGCTGATTCTCACCTGGTGAGTGCAGGGATTGAATTGGAACTTGCCACCAGGGTCCGGGTCACTGGTACGAATGTTATCCATATCGTCCCAGTTGTCGGACTTCGAGCCCCTGCAATCGGAAGGCGCCGGTTTCGCCGCGAGACCGGCGGTCGCCACCCGGCCCGGTGCCAGCGCGGCGACCGGCGTCGCCCTCTCCGTCCCTGCTCCGGCCTCCCCCGTGCCGATCACGATCGAGGGGGCACCGCCCGTCGCCGTCGCGTTGCCCGCACCGGAGTACGGGTCTCCGGCGGCGCCCGCCGTACCCGCGAGGACGGCCAGGGCGAGCGCGGCCGCGCCGGACGCGGCGAGCCGGAAGAGCGCTCCTCGCAGATGCGCGCCCTTTCGCCGGACGGCGGTCCGGAGGGCCGCGCCGACCTTTCCGATGAAGCTCATCGCGGCATTCGATCCAGGCACGGTGGACCCCCGATCTCAGAGCGGATCGACCAGAAGAGCGGCGAAGGCGGCGGCCGGCCCGGAGCCCGCGCCGCCGAGGGCGGGGCTCCGCGGCACCGCGGGCCGGCGGCCGGCCGGCGCGGGCACGGTGCGAGGGCCGCGCATGGTGCGGCATGCCGGGTCACAGAAGGCCCCGCCAGCCGTTTGGGATCGTTCCAACGGGCCGACCGCTCCCCGGATCCCACGAGGCGCCGCCGAAGCGCGGATCGGGAGCGGGACGTTCGCGCACCGGGGCCGCGGGACTCGCTTGCGGCAGCGCCTTCCCCGTTCCGGGAAGACCTGCCGAAGCTCCATCAGGTCGTTCCCACGAGTCCGGTGACGATCGCGGTCGCGCTCACGATGACGATGCAGCCGAATCCCACGATGATCAGGCTGCTCATGTGATTCCCTCCCTCGCCTCGCTTGTGCTGGATCGCCATCCTGCCGCCGATGATCACGAACCCCGCCACCCCGGCCCCGAGGGCGAAGTACACCCCCCACCTGAGCACCGTCACGAACGGCCCCGCAAAGGGCGGCGCCTCGCCCTGGCCGGGATCCGGGATGCCCGGTGCCGCCAGGATCAAGCTGGTCACGTGGTGGACCAGGGCGACCGTCCACGTGGTCATCGCATTAAGCATGTGCGTCCTCCGAGATGAGGCGACCGAACCTTCGATCGACCATGCGTAGGAGGGCGGCGATCCGCCCAGTTGCGAGGGGCCCCCGGAGCACAGAGGCCGGAAGGCAGGACCGGTGTGACCGGGTTGCGTCCGCCGATTGCACGAGTGATGACCCCCTCCCAGAAGGGGGTCGCGCCGGTCAACACCGATCCGGCGAGACGAACACCTCCCGAGCACCGTTCTGCTCTACGTTCAGGACGGTCCGCGAGCCGGGGCGATCGGCAACCCCCGGCGGGCATATATCCGGCGAAAAATTCGACGCCGACGGGGACCGTCCCCGCGAGGGGTGCCGCCGGGCGGGCGGAGACGGCCGAGTACGTGCCGGCGGAAGGTCCGCGGCACAGCGGTCGGCACCGGCTCGGGCCGCCGGGCCGACCGTTCCCTCACCCTGCGATCAACCCGTTCACCTCATGGATCATGCGTGCGTAGGCCGAGGGCGGTTTCATCTTGTCCGGCGGATCGCCGAGGCGGAACGCCTCCACCCAGGGCAGCTCCCAGAGCCGGGGGACACCGCCGGCGATCAGGCGGACGAGGTCGGACAGCGGCTTCGGGCGCTTCCCGGGGGCGTCGGCGACCACCACCAGGCCGAGGAGCTGCACGCCCGGGAGCACGCCCGAGGCCCACTGGGCCACCGCGCCCTGGGCGGCCAGCAGCCCGGCCGCGTGGCTGCGCGCGACCAGCAGCACCCGGGAGCGGCCGGGCGGTGCGGGCACCGGCCAGTAGCGTCCCGCGCTCGCGCTGTTGGTGAGGAGAGCCGCCAGCGTGGACGTGCCGGCTCCGCCATGGCAGGAGGAGAGCCAGACGTCCGGGCCTTGGCCGCTGTAGGTGACCAGCCCGAGAGCGCTCTGCGGCGCAGGCGCTCGATCCGCGGGTATGACCGCCTGCGCGACGAAACCTCCGCTGGGCGGTGGCGCCTGCTGCACGTACCCCTGCGGTGGCGCCTGCTGCACGTACCCCTGCGGTGGCGCCTGCTGACCGTGTCCCTGCGGTGGCGCCGCCTGCTGGCCGTATGCCTGCGTTGGTGCCGTCTCCTGCCCGTACGCCTGTGGCGGCGCCGGCTGCTGCCCGTACGTCTGCGGTTGCGCGCCCGCCATGGCCGGTGGGGCCTCGCTGCCGATCCCCTCGTACGCCTGGGCGCCGCTCGGTGATGGCGGCATTCCCATGGCCTCCTCCGGAGTGAAGTCACAAGCGACTTTGCGCGTACGGGTTCGACCGTCCGTGGTTCGCCGCCAACTTCAACCTCGAGATACGCCCGTCTCTGCGGATTTCGACGCTGCGCGACGACTCGGTCACCCTACCGGCCGGTCAGGGGCGGTCCCCGGGGCGAGGCCGCCGGAGGCACCTTGCGTATCCGTCCGATGACCACACTGTCTTGGTCTGTGGGCGCACTGTCGTGGCCGGTGGGCGCAGGGAGGTGGCACATGCCCGGAGAGCGGGCCGACGGCGAGGGTCCGCGCTCCGCCGTCCGGAACGGACGGCGATGTCACCGCCGCCCTCGCCCACGTCATTGACTGCCCGAAGGATAGTTCACCGATGAGGAAATACAGCCTGATGAACCTCATAGCCTATTCAGGCTGCCTGGGCGTATTGCTCATCGTCGTGATGTTCGTCGCCGTCCTGAGCGTGGCCAGCCAGAAGCTCCTCTCACCTTTCCAGGCCGCCTGCGCGCCGGCGAACGGCCCGGGCCCGGAGCAACTGAGCAACGCGCCGAAGCCGAGCCCCAAGACGACGGGCCCGAGCGCTTATCCCGCCGCGTACACCTATCCCGCCGCGTCCACCGTGAGCCCCGCTTCCCGGCCGTCCGGTGGCGAGACCGTGCAGAACGTCGCCCTGACCCGCGCCGACGCCGCGAACAGCATCCCCACGGACTATGTCGCCTACTACAAGGCCGCGGGCGCGAAGTACGGCATCCCCTGGTCCGTGCTCGCCGGAGTCGGGAAGATCGAGACCGATCACGGCCGTTCCACCCTGCCGGGCGTCAAGTCGGGAGAGAACTACGCCCACGCGGGCGGCCCGATGCAGTTCATCCCGGGCACGTGGAACGCGTACGGAGTCGACGGGCCGGAATACGACGCCAATGCCCCCGGCGACCACATGGGCAAGCCAGACGGGAAGAAGAGCCGCTACGATCCGGCTGACGCCATTCCCGCCGCCGCCAGATACCTGAAGGCGCTCGGCGCGGCGACCAATCCCAGAAAAGCGCTCTGGCAGTACAACGGTGCCGCCAACAGCTCCTGGGGCTACGCGGACAACGTGCTGTCGTGGGCCAGACGCTACGACAAGAACTTGTCCCTCAGCCCCGCGAACCCGTCCCAGGCGTCCTGCGGCGGCGGCGGGTTCGGCGCGGGCGGCAGCTACGCGCCCGGATCGGTCTGCCACGACGCCGCGGGGTTCGTCGCGGGCCACATCACGAAGCGGATGGCCTGCGTACGGGACCAGATCAAGGCCAAGTTCACGGTGCCGCGCGGGATCGGCTGCTACCGCGCCGACGGCGGCATCGCCGGCGGCGGCGAGCACCCCCTCGGCCGCGCCTGCGACTTCATGATCAGCTCCGGGTCGCCCAAACCCGACGAGGTCAAGCTCGGCTACGACATCGCCAACTGGGCGAAGGCCAACGCCAAGCGCCTCGGGATCGACTACATCATCTACCGCCAGCACATCTGGAACCCCGCCCGGGCCAAGGAGGGCTGGCGGCAGATGGAGGACCGCGGCGGGCTGACGGCCAACCACTACGACCACGTCCACATCTCCGTGCTGGCGGGCGACACGTTCAACGCCTGACCCCCGCAGCACGCCTTGCGCACGAACTTCAGGAGGTGCCCATGACCGCCCCCGGCCGCCCGCCGCGCGTCGCTCTCCTCGCCGCGCTCGCCTGCGCCGTGAGCGCCTGCGGCGTGGGGCACCGGGCCGCACCGGAGGCCACCAGCGCCTCCCCCACCGCCGCGATCTCCTCGCCCGCGCCCGCGACCACGTCCTCGGCGGTGCCCCGCGGCCTGCCCGACCTCTCCCGGCTCGACGAGCGTGACGCCACCGCGGTGTCCAAGGCGGCGCTCACCCTGATGTGGACCGTCGACTCGGCCATCGACCACGGCCAGCAGGACGCCTACCAGCGGGCGACCCCCCTCTTGGACAGCGTCTACAAGGCCGTCATCGCCGACGAGGGCGGCGGCGGCATTCCGGGGCAATGGAGCCGCCACCGTGCCTACGCCAAGGTCCGCCTCACCCGGCAGATCGTCCAAGGCGACGTCCCCGCCGAGACGCCCAAGCTGGCGCACCGGCTATGGCGGATCGAGGTCACGCCCACCGGCCGGGACGGGTGGAAGGACGCCCCCGTCCACGTCACCGCGTTCGTCACCCTCCGCCGCGACGGGCCGGACGACCCGTGGCGTGTGTCGGCCGTGGGAACCACCTGAGCGCCGGGAGGGCACCGCATGACGAGGGCACGGCCGGTCGGCGCGCGGCGGATCCGGCGTCCGCCGCGGCCCGAGAACAGGCACATCCGGACCCAACGATCGAGGAGGTTCTGTGGCCGGTAATGACGACGACGACGTGTACACGCTCTTCTTCGGCATCGGTCTGCTGGTCGCGCTGCTGGGCGGAGCGGGCAGTTTCCTGACCTGGCTGGCGGGGCAGCTGTCCGGTGTCATCGCGGGCGGCGGGTGGCCGGACTCCGATCCGACGGACTGCCTTCCCATCGCCTTCAGGTTGGTGAGCCATCCGAGCGACCCGCGAAGCGCGTGGCCGCCCGCCGCCGCGGCGGCTCTCGGGTCCGGACCGGTCTTCTTCTCCTTGCTCGCCGTGTTCCTCACGGTGGCGGCGGTGGGGACCTACTTTGCGGTACGGCTGTTCCTCAACTTCCGGCGCCGCAGGACGGTCCGCCGGTTCCGCCTCGGGTACGCCTCCGGCTGGGAGGTCCGCAAGCTGCTGAGCGCCCGGACCGTGCAGAACAAGGCCTGGCAGGCCCGCCCGTCGACGCACGGCCAGAACGTCCGGAAGATCAAACCCGAGGAGGTCGGCTTCTACATCGGACGGGACATCAGGTCCCGGCGCAAGCTGTACGCGTCCATCGAGGACATGGCGATCATCATCTCCGCGCCGCGGCAGGGCAAGGACGTGCACTTCGTCACGCCGTTCACCATCGACGCCCCGGGCCCCGTCATCGTCACCTCCAGCCGGCGGGAGACGTTCGTCAACACCGCCATGGTGCGGGCCCAGTACGGCGAGGTCTATGTGTTCGACCCGTGGAACTGGACCGGATGGCCGAACCGCATGCGCTGGTCACCGCTGCAGGGGTGCGAGGACCCGAACGTGTGCGCTGTCCGGTCCGGCACGCTCGTGGAGGCGAGCGGTTTCTCGATCGGGCGGGAAGGCGGCATCGTGCTCAGCGGTGTCATCACCATCATCCGGTGCCTGCTGCACGCCGGCGCGATCGGCAGGGTCAGTTTCCGGGAGGTGATGCGCTGGATCTACGAGGCGAACGGGGAGGAGCCGCTCGAGATCCTGCGGCAGGGCGAACGGGAAGGCCGGACCGCCCCGGGGTACACGGGGCAGCTGGAGTTCAACATGCGGGACGAGCGCCTGTGGTCCGGGGTGATGCAGGTCATGCACGCCTTCTCGCATCCCCTCGTCCTGGAGGACTGCTCGCCGGAACCTGGAGAGGAGTTCGACTTCGCCAAGTTCCTCAAGGGCCGGAACACCCTGTACTTCGTCGCGAAGAGGCAGCCCGACTGGGGCGGCATCGCCCCGGTCGTCACCACGATCCTCGAACAGTACTTCCGGTCGGCGCGCGGTGTGGCGATGAAGAACCCGACGGGTCGCCTCGACCCGCCGCTGACCTTCGAACTCAACCAGGTCGCCGACGTCTTCGTGTCGGGCGGCCTGCCGACCTACATGGGCGAGTCCGGTGGATACTCCATCTCCGTGCACGTCTACCTGACGTCACTGGCGGAGGCCCGCGCCAAGTGGGGCGCGGACCGCACCGCGGCCCTGCTGGACAACGCCACCATGAAGATCATCTCGGGCGGCGCTGGGACGATCAAGGACATCTCCGACCTCTCCGACCTCGTGGGCAAGCACGAGGGGAAGCAGATCCTGACCCCCGAGGAGCTGCGGACCATGCGCTTCGGCCGCGCCGTCGTCGTCGCCGGCACCGCGCGTCCCGTCGAGATGTGGCTGACCCCCTGGTGGAAGCGCAAGGACCGGGAGGCCATCGTCCGCAGCAAGGAGGCGGTCGAAGCGATGATCCGCCAGAAGGACTCACCGCCGCCGTACGCGCCGCCGCCGGCCGGCCCGGCACCGGCCGCCCTTCCGCCCCACGACCCGCCGCCGGACGCCCCGCCGACCGACACCCGGCCGACCGACACCCGCCCGACCGACGACCCGCCGCCCCGGCCGACCGACACCTGGTCGAACGACGCCCGCCCGAGCGACGACCGGACGAGCGACACCCGGACGAGCGACGACACGTCGGCCGACGAACGAGCGACCACCAGAGCAGCGGCCGACGAACGAGCGACCGACCGGCGAGCGACCACCAGAACGGCGACCGACGAACGAGCGGCCGACGAGCGGGTGACCGCCAGAACGGCGGCCGGCAGGCGAACGGCCGACGGATCGGCGGACGCCGGTGCCGTCCCGGCGCCCGCGGCCTCCGGGACGGGCGACGATGACGACGATGAGTCGATCGTGTGGTGAGGAGGCCGTCCGGGGTTGCGGCGAAGGCCGCCCGCCGGACGGTCCGTCTGTGGGCCTGACGTGCGGCGGCCGGTCCGGGCGGCCGGTGCCGCACCCGGCCGGAGCGCCGACCGGACCACAGAACCTCGCCGCCGACCCGATCACCTGGCAGGCGGCCGGACGCGGAAGGGCACCGTGACTCCCACCTCGCGGATCAAAGAAGAGTTCTACCTCCGGCGGACGGTCGGCGACGATGTCCCGCTGTTCGTGGACGCCACCCGGTACGCCCGGGACCGGACGCCCTACCCGCTGAGCGCCAAGCGGGCGCTGAAGGCCACCTGCGCCGTGCGGACGGACGACGAGGTGGTCGCCTTCAGCCTGCGCGACTACACCGCGCGGCAGGCCGAGCGGGAGGTCGAGCAGGTCGAGAACACCGTCGGCACGACGACGGTGACCCGGAGCACCGTGCTGCGGCCCCGGATGCCCCGCGCGACGCTGCGGGAGCTGGCCGAGGCGGCGCGCGCGTTCTCGGCGGTCCTCGGCGACGAGCTGATCGTCGAGCTGGAGGGCGACCTGTACGTCCTGGCGGTCACGGACGGGCGGGACGGGGCGGGCCTGGACCTCGTCGGCAGGCTCGCCGGGACGGTCGGCGGAGGGCACGCCCGGACGGCCGCCGCCGACACCGACGCCGAGTTCAAGATCCCGACGTCGGGGGTCCGGTTGCGCGTCTTCCTGCGCTCCCCGGTACGGCGGCGGCTCGTCGCCTACGCCTTCAGCGGCTACCTCGCCCGCAGGCCCGGCGAGCTCGAGACGCTGACCCGCGCCACGGCGCTGGCCCTCAACAGCGCCCATGAGCTGGCGGCCTTCCGCCTGCTGTCCGGGCTCGGCCGCTTCGAGACGCCGCCCGCGCCGGGGCACGTCGCGGGCGAGCCGGGCCCGTCGTCCGGCGGCGTCGCGTTCCCGGTGCCGGTCCGCCTGGCCACCGGCGACGGGACCCCCGCGGCCCGGGGCGACGTCGTCGCGGAGATCGATCTGGACCGGCTCGACCCGGTGACCGGCGGGCTGCTCATCCACCTGCGCGACGAGCTGACGTGGAATCCGGCGGTCGTCGGCTCCGTCCGGTTCGAGTCCTACCGGCAGGTGCTCCGCGAGGCCATCGGCGGGCTGATCGACGCGTCGTTCGGCGCCGGGGCCGTGCGGGACATCGCCTACGACATCATGCTGGGCGATGTCGACCGCGTCGCCGTCGCGGGCCTGCGCGCCGCCACGGCCGGCCTCCCGGTCCTGGAGGGCACGCCCGAGCGGGTCGAGGTGCGGCCCCCGCAGCCGGAGACCGGCCGCCCGGAGACCGCCCGCCCGGAGGCCGTCCGCCCGGCCTCCTCACGTACGGACGCCGAGATCGCGGGAGCACTGAGGAAACTGTGATGGCAACTGCGCCCAACGTCATCGTGGCGGGGCATCCGGACCTCGCGCGGAAGCTGCGGAACACCGGCCGGTTCCCGGCGGTGTTCGACGTCGCGTCCGCGACCGCGCTGCGGGAGCTGTCCCAGAGCGGCAGGGTCGCCGCTCCGGCCACGTTCATGTTCGGCCCGGACTTCGACGAGGACCTCCCCGACGCGGGGGTGGCGGTCCTCGCCAACGGGTTGGCGGCGAGCGGGTTCGCCGTGCTCGTCCACTCCGTCTTCAGCGAGCGCGGCGACGTCTTCGACCCGCGGGTCATGGCGGACACCGGACCGCTGACCATGGCGCAGCTGCTGGACCTGCTCTCCGGGACGGGCGCTCCGCCGGCGCCTCAGCAGAGGCGCCCGTCCGAGCCGCCGCCTCCTCCCCGGCGCGAGCTCATCTACGAGCCGCCGCCGGCCGCGTGGGCCACTCCCGCGCCGATGCACGCCGAGCCCGTCCCCGCTCCGCACGTGCCCGCTCCGCCCGTGGCCGCCCAGCCCCAGCCGCAGGCCGCGCCCGCCGAAGAGCCGCCTCCCGTCCACGACGCCGACGAGGACGACCCGGACGACCTGCCGGAGTACGAGGCACCGGAAGACGACGCGGAGTACGAATACGAGTACGAGGACGACGAGGACGCTTCGGACGACGAGGAGCGCGAAGAATACGAGGAGCACGGAGAATACGAGGAGCACGAAGAGCACGAAGAACGCGAGGAGGACGAGGGCTTCCAGGACGTCCTCGTCGCCGGCGAGCAGGGCCCGCCGGAGAGCCGCGAGCAGGAAGCCCTGCCCGAGTACGAGCACGGGCACGACCACCGGGACGTCGCCGAGACCCGCGCCGAGCCGCTCCCCTTCGTGGCGGCCGAGACCCGCGCCGAGCCGTTCTCACCCGACCCGGCGGAGACCGTCGCCGAGCCTTACTCCCCCGGCCCCGCCGAGCCGTACTCCCCCAGCCCCGCCGAGAACTACTCCCCGAGCCAGGCCGAGAACTACTCCCCGGGCCAGGCGGAGAGCTACTCCCCCGGTCCGGCGGAGACCCGCGCCGAGCCGCAGGGTGCCACCGACTGGATGTGGAAGGAGACGGCGCCGGAGCCCGACCACTACGCCGGCCCTCAGCCGGAAGCCGACCACTATGCGGCCATGCCGCCGGGGCCCGGATGGCAGGGCGGGCCGCCGCCGGTACCGCCCGCGCCCGTCCCGGCGCAGGGAGCGGCGGCGCCGGCGGGCTCGCGAGGCCGCGGCAGGATCGTGCTGATGGCCGGGGCGGTGTTCGTGCTCGTCGCGGGGCTGATGGCCGCGGCCGTGCTGGCGGTCGGGCCGGGGAAGGAGAAGGGGCGCCCGGAGGCGGCCACGTCCCCCGCGTCCTCGCCCGATTCACCCGCTCCCACGTCTCCGGGCGCCAAGTCTCCGGCCCCCACGTCCTCTGGCGGCGCGTCCCAGGCCCCGACGTCCAAGCCCACGGCGGTCCGGCCGGCCGAGCAGTACAAGCCGACCGGGGTGCGCATCGTCGACAGCCGGATCTCGATCGAGGTCAGCTGGAAGGACGCCAGCGGCGGCAAGGCCGCGTTCTACGTGGTCGGCGGCCCGGCGGGGCAGCGGCCCTCGACCCTGGCCAACACCCAGCAGGGGGCCACGAAGGTCGTGGTCGCCGCCCTGAACCCGAGCGTGGAGTACTGCCTGACGGTCGTCGCCGTCGTGGACGTCGACCGGGTCGCCTACGCAAAGCCCATCTGCACTCACCGCGGCAAGCGGGAGGGCTGAGCCGCCCAGAGCGGTGCGCGCGGGTCCCACCACCAGGTCAGGCGGCGCGGGAGCGGCCGGGAGCGCCGCAGCCCGGCGGCCAGGGAGCGGACCTCCGCGACCGCGAACGCCGCGTCGTCCGGGGTGACCGCCCCGCCGAACCCGGCGGCGTCCACCAGCCCGGCCATCCTGCGCAGCCGCGCTGGGTCGGCGTTCGGCAGCTCCCGGGCGAGCCGCTCCGACATCTCGGGGGCGGTGGCGGACGCGGGCACGGTCAGGCCCGCGATGCGCATCGCCACCAGCAGCTCGGTCCACGCCGCCAGGATCCGGCCGGGCGCGGGGCCCCGGCGCAGCCGCCGGAACCGGATCGCCCGCAGCGACGGGACGCCCAGCAGCACGGCCAGCAGGGCGACCAGCAGGATCCCGGGGAGGACGAGCAGGAGCGTCCCGCCCGCGCCGCCCGACCGCGACCGTCCGTGCCGGCCCGCGCCGTCGCCGGCGGCGTCCTGGCTGGGGGCCGCGCTCGGGTGGGCGCGGTCGCCCTCCGCCTGGGCGACGGAGCGCGGCTTCGTGGCCGCCTGCGAGCGCGTGCGCGGGTTCGGGTCGAACGGCACCCAGCCCAGGCCCTCGAAGCGGATCTCGCCCCAGGCCACCGCGTCGCCGGTGCGGACCACCCGGTCGTCGCCGCCGCTGCCCGGCCCGAACCCGACGACCACCCGGCTCGGGAGCCCGGCCTCCCGCGCGAGCACGGCGAACGCGCTGGCGAACTGCTCGGACGTCGCGCCGCCGCCCTTCTTGCCCGGTGCCACCAGCAGCCGGGAGAGCTCCTTGTAGCCGTGCCCGCTCGGGGCGCCCGGCTCGAAGGTGTAGGACTTGCGCAGGTACTCGGCGAGGCGGGACGCGCGCTGGTACGCGGTGCCGTCCCCGGCGGCGGCGAGGGCGATGTCGGCCAGCTTCGGCGGCGCGCCGGGCGGCAGCCGGAGGTAGCGGTCGTACCCGGAGCCGGAGGCCGCGGACGCGTGGTCCGCCTGCCGGCCGCTCCAGTCCGGGACGTCGCCGGTCGCCGAGTACGTCCGCCCGGCGACCGGGCCGTCCGAGGACAGCAGCGTGCCGGACTCCTCGTCGGCGCCGACGCCGATGCCGTTCACGCGGGTGGCGGTGCCGGGGACCGGCACCCACTGGCCGGGCAGGCCGCTGACCGAGACGCGGACCGTGGTCCGCACCGTCTTCGGGGGCGTGCCCGCCGCGGGCGGCAGGACGGACCCGCCGGGGCGGTACGTGCTATCGGGCAGCCAGACCGGTCCGGTGAACTCGCCGAGCGCGACCCATCGCAGGTTCGTCCGCGGACCCTTCACCTGCATCAGGGGCGCGTCGGGCTGGGCGGACCAGGACGACAGGTAGGAGAGCGGGTTGCGGAGCTCGACCGGCGTCTCCGGAGCGGCGGCCTTGCGCGGGTCCTCCGCCCGTGCGGGCCAGCCGTCCAGCGCCCCGGACGCGGCGGCCGCGTAGACGGCGCCGGGCAGCGCCACCACGCACGCCGCGGCGGCGGCCACGGCACCGATGCGCGCGCGCCACCGGCGCTTCCCGGCCGCGGGTTCCATGCCGGGCAGCGGCACGGCGAGCCCGGCGCTGGCGGTGTCCGGACGCGCCTGCGGAGCGGTCAGCAGCAGCACGGCCGCGGCGACGGCGGCCAGGGCGGCCGACCAGTAGCCCGGCCCGCCCGCTCGGGGGTTGAGCGCCGCGGCACCGCACAGGACCACCGCGCCGGGCAGCAGCGCCGGCAGGACGCGGCCGTCGCGGCGCAGCACCGTCGCGATCGCGCCGGCCAGCCAGACCGCCGCCACCGGGAACGCCAGCAGGTCCACGGTCGCCGGGGCGTGCGGCGCGGTGGTGAGGATGCGTGCGCCGGAGTGCAGCACCGCGTCGACGGCGGCGGGCACCGGGCCCTTGACGGGTCCGGGCGCCCAGGCGGCGAGCGCGACGAGCCAGACCGCGGCCGCCGGCAGCCCGGCCGGGATCGCGGCGGGTCCGATCCCGCGCGTCAGCCGGTGCACCGCCGACGTCACCGCGACGGCCAGGACCGCGGTGGCGGCCAGCACCGCGAACGCCGGGAGCGGCCGGTCGTAGCCCGCGGCCAGCAGCGGCGCCGAGGCGGCGGCGGCCAGCGCGACCGCGGCGGACGCCAGCACGCCGCGGGAGGCGACGCTCACCGCGCCCACCAGCGGCTCTCGTTCCACTGCGCGGCGAAGCCGGCCGCGTCGGGGGCGCGCAGGAGCCGCGCTCCCGCGTACGGCGCGGGCATCCCGTCGCCGGGACCGCCGGGTCCGATCAGGCCGACCAGCGAGAGGGTGCGCCGCGCGGCGAGCACCCGCATCGCGGCGGCGACGTCCTCGGCCGCCGCCCGGGTGGACAGCAGGACGACCGCCGGTCCGGACGGCGCGGACCGCAGCCCGGCGCAGGCGGCCGGGAAGTCGGCCCCGGGCCGGGCCCTGGCCTCGGCGAGCACGTCGAGGTGCGCGGTCGTCCCCGCCGTCGCGGGCGACCGCGCGCCGCCGGCCAGCCGCAGCTCGACGGGGACGTCCGGGGCGGACGCCACGATCGAGGCCGCGGCCTCCGCGAGGGCGTCCAGCTCGGCGGGCCCGTACCGGTCGTCGACCAGCACGGTCATGCCGGGGCTGGCGGAGTCCATATGCTCGCGGACCATCAGCCGCCCGCGCCGCGCCGAGGTGCGCCAGTGGATCTGGCGGACGTCGTCGCCGGGCACGTGCTCGCGCAGCCCGGCGAAGGCCCCCTCGGAGGCGCGGACCGACGCCGACGAGGTGTCCCGCCCGCCGCCGCCCGCGGCGGGCACGACGGCGAGGCGGTAGTGGCGCGGGTGCACCAGCAGCCGGACCGGCACGTCGTCGGCCGCCCGGACCGCGCGCACCAGGCCCAGCGGGTCGGTGCGGACCAGGCTGAGCGGACCGGCCTCGACCGCGCCGCGCCGCGGCGCCGACAGCAGGTACCGGATCCGGGGGCGGGCGGTGCCGAGCGGCAGGACGACCGCCGGGCCGGGGCCGGCGACGCGTTCGGCGACGGCGCTGCGGCCGTCGCCGCCCGGCTCGATGTCCAGGACGACGGTGACGGCCGAGCCGGCGCGGACCCGCGAGGCCGTGGCCCGGCGGCGGACCCGCGCGGCCGGCGGCCGTCCGGCGACGGGCACCGCCAGCACGACGGCGAGGACGGCGAGGGCGCCCAGCACGCCCGGGACCAGGTAGCCCAGGCCGAGGCCGCCGCCGCACAGTACGGCTCCGGACGCGAGCAGCCCCCAGCCGCGGGCCGTGGGGCGGGGAGTGCCGCCTGCCATGCTCCTAGCGCCCGTTCCCCTGCGGAACCGGGACGGGGACCTCGGCCAGGATGCCGTCCAGCAGCTCCGCGGCCTCGGCGGCGGTCGTGGCGCCCGACATCGGCACCAGCCGGTGCGCCCACACCGGCCCCGCCAGGGTCTTGACGTCGTCGGGCGTGACGTAGCTGCGGCCGTGCGCCAGCGCGTACATCCGCGCCGCCCCGCACAGCGCGATCGACGCCCGCAGCGACACCCCGGCCCGCAGGTGCGGATGCCGCCGGGTGCGCTGGGCCAGGCGCAGCACGTACTCGTAGACGGGGTCGGCGAACGCGACGCTGTCGGCGGTCGGGCCGAGCCACGCCATCGCCTCGGTGTCGAGCACCGGGGTCAGGTCCTCGGGGACGGTCAGGGCCGAGCCGCGCAGCAGCGCCATCTCCGCGTCCTCGCCGGGGTATCCGAGCGACAGGCGCATCAGGAAGCGGTCGAGCTGGGCCTCGGGCAGCGGGAAGGTCCCCTCCAGGTCGACCGGGTTCTGCGTCGCCACCACGAGGAACGGGCGCGGTACCGGGTGCGCCTTCCCGTCCACCGTGACCTGCTCCTCCTGCATGACCTCCAGGAGCGCCGACTGCGTCTTGGGCGAGGTCCGGTTGATCTCGTCCACGATGACGACGTTGGCGAACACCGGGCCGGGGTGGAACTCGAACTCCCGGGTGCTCTCGTTGAAGATCGTCACGCCGGTGATGTCGGAGGGCAGCAGGTCGGGGGTGCACTGCACGCGGCCGACCGTCCCGCCGGTCACCGCCGCGAGCGCGCGGGCCAGCGTCGTCTTGCCCATGCCGGGCAGGTCCTCCAGCAGGATGTGCCCGCCCGCGGCGAACGCGGTGAGGATCAGGCGCACCGTGGCGGGATCGCAGCGTGCCGCCTTCTGGACGCCCTCGGCCATCCGGTCGAAGGCGTCGGCCACCCGCAGCGCCCCCTCCGGGGGGATCGCGGGCGTAGCGGTCATGGTGCTCACTGGGTACCCCTTCTAGCCGCAGTTGGCCCAGCCGGACGAGGCGCTCGCGCCGGACGCGCCGCCCGAGTAGCGGACGCAGATGCCGGGCGCGTGGACGAAGACCGGCCCGGCGTAGTACTTGAAGGTGCCGCTGTCGCTCGCGACCTTGCCGGTCTGGCTCTGCAGGCGGACCCAGACGCTGGTGCCCTTGCCGATGTTCGTGGTCTTCATCGTGACCGCGCAGTTGTTCTTCGTGGTGGCGCTGTAGAGCTGGTAGATCCGCCCGCCCGCGAACGGCGTCGACCGCTGGATCTTGTAGTTGCCGCCCGCGGACGCGTTGCAGACCTGCTGCGGCGTGTACGGGTTCCTGGTCTGCGTGGGCTTCGGCTTCGGCTTGGACGTCGTCGGCCTGCTCGACGGCTTGGACGTCGTGGGCGTGCTCGACGGCTTGCTCGTCGTCGGCCTGCTCGACGGCTTGGAGGTCGTCGGCCTGCTCGACGGCTTCGAACCGGTGGACGGCGCGGACGGGGTCGTGCCCGTGGACGGCGACGACGGTGACGTCGAGGGGCCCCGCGTGGGCAGCGGAAGCGACGGGGCGGGTCCGCTGGGCCTCGCCGGTGTCGGGGACGGGTCCGCGGGTTCGGTCGGAGCGTGCTTCCACGGCTTGCCGGGCTTGGTGGGCAACGGCAGCTCGGGCGTCTGCCGCGGCTGGCCCGGGTCGAACGGGTTCGGGAACACCGGATCGGCGGGCGGGACCGGCACCTGGGGCGGGCTGCTCTCGCCGCCGCCGGGCGTGTCCGGGCCGTCTCCGCCGTGCCCGGATCCGCCCGGGTACTTGCCGATCGTGCGGGCCACCCCGTCGTCGCCGACGACCAGGGCGTCCGTGCTCCCCGGCGCGTTCACGAACAGGTTGCCCTCGCGGACCTGCACCTCCAGGTCGCCGCGCCCGGACGGCATGTTCAGCACGCCGGTCTGCCGCCCCGTCGGCTCGAACACCCGGACCTGCCCCGTGTTCCGGACGGGGAGGTACACCTTGCCGGCGAACGGGACGGCGGGCTCCTGGACGGGGTCGCTCAGCGGGAACGACCGGACCGGGCCGCCCTTGCGGACGTCGCCGAGCGTGACCACCGAGCCCGCGGCGGGCACGGTGACCGCGGCGAGCGCGCCGTGCGTGCGGTCCGGCACCATCGCGCCGTCGAGCGGCACGGACACCGCGACCTTGCGGGTGCCGTCGCCCGTCGCGACCACCAGGGCCCGCCCGCCGCGGTCCACCACGAGCGCGCCGCGGTCCAGCACGGTCACCGCCAGGTCGTGGCCGGGGTCGGCGACCCCGGCCGTGTGGACGATGCTGGCGCCCTTGTCGGTGACCTTCAGGGCGACGGCGGTGCCCTGCCCGGGCACCGCCACCCACAGCAGCCCGGCGTCGTCGAACTCGCCGCCGACGAGCGGACCGGGCAGTTGCAGCACCGGGCCCACGGGACGCAGCGTGGACGGGTCGAGCGCGCGCACCGCACCGGAGGTGCGCTCGATCAGCGCGGCGGACGCACCGCCCATCGCCAGGTGCGGATCGCCGCGGGTGCCGATGTCCAGCTTCCCCGAGAAGCCCAGCCCGTTGAGGTTGAGCGACGACACGCGGCCGGTGTCCAGGTCGTGGATGAGCAGGTACCGGTCGTTCTGCGTGACCTGCACCCGGTGGCCGCGGGCGTCGGTCACCTGGCGGCGCTGCTCGACCTTGCCGCTGTCGGGGTTGACCCGGTCCACCTCGCCCGCCGTCCGGCTCCACAGCCAGGCGCTGCCGTCGGAGGCCGCGATGGCGAGGCCGGACCGGCCCCCGCCCAGCAGGGTGGCCACCAGCGCGGCGCTGAGCACCAGGGCCGCGGCCCACCAGCCGGCCCGCGCGCGCATCGCGGCGGCGACCTTCTTCCGCCCCATCACAGCCATCCCCTCGTTGCGTGCCCCCACCGCCGCTGCACCGGCTCCTCGGAGGGCATGTCGACAGCCATCACGGCAGGTCTTCTCCACAGATCAGAGGTGCGTGCTGAACCGGTCGGTGGACGGCCGGCCGCGCTATAGACCGACTGTCCGGAGGACGGGGGTTTCGGCAACCGCCGGACCGCCCGTCCCCGTCACCCCGGAGCAGCGGAGATCAGTCGTCTTCCAGGAAGTACCGTCCGAGGACCTCGCTGAAGCGGTACTCCCGGGCCTCCAGGATCCGCACCGCCCGGTCGGTGAGCACCCCGCCGGGCCGTCCGGGATTCGCCTCGGCGAGCATCCCCTTCTTCCGGGCCAGCCGGATCCAGTTCGCCACACCCCGCCAGCTGCACCCGGTGACCTCCTCCACCTTGCGCACCGGGTCGGAGTAGCCGAGGTCGACGTACCAGGAGTAGATGGCGGCGACGATCGCGAAGAACTCGTCCGGCCGGCCCGCCCTCCCGGGGCGCCGCACCGAGCGCGCCGAGCGGTTGATGTGGCGGGCCATCCTGTCGATGGTCTCGGAGAAGCAGTCCTCGCGGGCCATCCTCTGCACCATGCTCGCCTGGGCCTTCGCCACCCTGGAGATCCGCGCCAGCGGGATCGTGCGCAGGACGTCGACCGTGATGCCCTGGTCGGTCTCCTCGGCGGCGGCTCCCGGCGCGGCCTTGATCACCATCTCGGCCGGGCCGGCGGCGGCCGGCACGGCCCAGCGCATCGTCACCTCCCAGGCCCCGGTGACGAACCGGTGCTCGACGCCGCTTCCCGGTTCCGCGAACTCGTCGCCGGCCATGCCGGACTCGCTGACCTCGAAGAGGTCCGGGGAGATGATGATCTCCGACTTCTGCTGCTGCGTGATGCTCATGTTCCCTCAAGAAGTCGCGGGCGCGGGCAGCGGGCGCCCTGTCGTGGTGGATGACCGGGACCGCGCCGGCCGGATGCCTCGCCCCGTCTCATCCGGGGGCGCCGGCCGTCGCGGCGTGCGCTCGCAGGACCGCGAGCATGGCCTGGTTCTGCCGGTAGGTGCCGATGCTGATGCGCACGGAGTCCCCGACGCCGGGGACGGCGCTGCAGTCGAGGATCCGGATGCCGGCCTCCCGCATCCGGTGCGTGAGCTCCTCCGGCCGGGCGACGTCGACCAGCAGGAAGTTGGCGTCACTGGGGTGGACGCGGACGCCGGGCAGCGCGGCCAGCGCGTCCTCGACCCGCCGGCGCTCGCCGAGCACGCGGCCGATGTTGGCGCGCGCGTACTCGATCCCGGCCGGGCTGACGGCGGCCGCGACGGTGGCGATCGTCGACTGGGTCAGGGGGCGCGGGATGGCGATCCGCCCGAGGATGCCCACCACCGCCGGATGGGCGATGGCGATCCCCACCTGCTCGCCCGCGAGGCTGTACTCCTTCGACAGCGTCCGCAGCACGACGAGGTTGGGATGCGCGTCGATCTCGCGGGACAGCGGCGCGTCCCCCGAGTACTCGACATAGGTCTGGTCGGCGACGACCAGCGCCTTCCCGAGCAGGCGCGAGGAGAGCTCCAGCACGTCCGCCCGCCGGACCAGGTTCCCCGTCGGGTCGTTGGGCGTGCAGAGGAACAGCACCTTCAGCCCCGGATCGGACCGGTGCACGGCCAGGATCCGCTCGGGGTCGAGTTCGAAGCCGGCGTCCTTGCGCAGCGGCACCTCATGGATCGCGACGGACTGGAGCCGGGCGGAGACCGCGTGCCGGCCGAAGACGGGCGGGCAGACCAGGATGGCGTCCCGCCCGGCCGTGCAGAAGGCGCGGACCAGCAGGTCCGTCGCCTCGTCGACGCCCCGGGTGATCAGCATGCGGTCCCGGGGGGTGCCGAAGCAGTCGGCGAAGCGGTCGAGCAGGTGCCCCGGCTGCGCCTCCGGGTAGCGGTTGTGCGGCAGGGCGTCCACGCCGGCGGGGAACGGGGGGTACGGGTTCTCGTTGGCGTCGAGCCGGGTGTGGACGTCGCCCTCCCGCTGCGCCGTCCGCCCCGGTCCGGAGGAGGCCATCTCGAGGATCTCCGGCCGCGCCAGCCTGGTGATCTCCTCCATCGCGTCCTGCCTTCGCGCCGGCGGGGCATCCCCGGTGACACCGAGTTCCGACATGGGTTCCTTACTCTCTCCGACGCGTCGACCCGACCGGCACGACCGCCGTCCCTGTAGAACCGTTCGGCGGTGGCGGAGAACCGCAACCCCCCGTCGCAGATGCCCGCGCCGCCGGGTGCGCCGGCGCGGAACGGGATCGTCCCTGGTCACCGCCACCGCACGGGCGCCCCGGCGGTGAGGAAGACGGAGGTGGCGCCGCCGTTCTCCGGTCCGGCGGACCGGCCGGAGTCCGAGGCCGGGCGCGCCGCCTCACGTTCCCGGACACTGCGTTGTCGGACCGGTGGGATCCCGCGGCGGGATCCGGACGGCGACGGAGAAGGAGAGTTCGATGAACGTGTTCTTGTGGATCGTGCAGGCGGTCCTGGCCGCCCTGTTCGCGATGTCCGGCCTGGCCAAGGTCGCTCAGCCGAAGGCCAAGCTGGTCGGCAGGTACCAGTGGATGGAGGACTTCTCCCAGGCGGCGGTGTGGTTCATCGGCGTGGTGGAGCTGCTGGGGGCGCTCGGGCTGATCCTGCCGGGCGCCACCGGGATCGCGCCCGTGCTGACACCGGTCGCCGCGTCGGGGTTCGCGGTGCTGCTGGTCCTGGCGGCGGCCCTGCACATCCGGCGCAAGGAGCCGTCGGCGCTGGGGATCACCGGCTTCCTGCTGGTCCTCTCCGTCCTCGCCGCCTGGGGCCGCTTCGGCCCGTACCACTGGTAGCGCTCCCCCGCCGAAAACCGGCACCCGGCACAGGCTTCAAATTCCCGGTCACCTGTTTTCGGCGGACGCGTCCCGACCACACCCGGCCATGCACGCACCCGAATGTCGCCGCGCGGAAAGGTCTCGCGGAGAGGCAGGGCGAGGACACTTCATAAGGCCGGTCGTACATAGGGGGTTCCGGTGCAACAGATCACGATCAAGAACAAGTCCGCGAGCCTGAGCGAGAACGGGCACTATATCGTCGCGCAGTACGAGCCGCTGCGCCTGTACGTCCACCCGAAGAACGCCGAACAGCCTCACTACTGCACCGCCGAACTGGACTCCGTGCAGTACAACGGGACCAAGTACGTCCAGTACCAGCCGGTCCGGCGGTTCCTGCGGGACTGCCTGCACACGGCCGAGGAGATCATCTACGACGGGCCGCTCGACCTGGGCGGCGACTACACGCACGTCGAGGGCCTTCTGTTCGGCAAGAGCGAGGCCGGCAACATCCGGATCGCGGAAGCGCGCCGGGGACAGGAGAGGACGGACGGGAAGGCACACCCCGACTACAACGAGGCGTACGTGATCGTGTCGACCGTGGCGGGATCGGTGTACCCGTACCATGCGGCGGCGGTGGTGGCCATCGACGGCGACGACACCGTCACCTTGGAGGTCTTCGCTCGCGGAACCGACGCCAGGCAGAACGACCGCTCCGCCGCCGGCCGGTTCGAAATGTACTCCTCCAAGGGCGGCACCACCTTCCACTCCGTCTGGAGCAACAACGTGAACTTCGCCGGAACGAATCCGGTCACGATGGTCCTGAGCCGCTATTACTGACCCCCTCAAAAGGCCGGCAAGAGCGGACGGAATCGGCCGGACGACGATGCGCGGCCCCTTCACTTTCACCCCTGGCACACCATCCACGGCCGCCCCCGATAAGCATTCAGATTGAAGCGAGCGAGCGGTTCCTCGGTGCCGTGAGCGTCGACGCGGTGCGGTCGACCGATCAAGGCTTGCGGCATGAGCCGATGGGGCCCGCCCTTCGCGCGGCCGGAGCCGCCGTTGGCGCGCGTCGCTGCTGGGAGGCCGTGGTGGGGGCGTTAAGGGGTTGGGGGGTGGGGGGTTTGTTTGGCTGTTAGGGCTTGGATGCGGTGGGGGATCTGGAGTGGCTGGTCGGGGAAGCGGTCGTGCAGGAGCCGGGCGAGGTCGGCGTCGAAGGCGCTGATCCGGTCGGGCGGCAGGGTGGCGCCGATGCCGCTGGCGCTGCGCATGCGTCCCCGCCACGCCTCGTGGGTGAAGGAGACCATGGTGTCGAAGGCGAAGCCGTGCAGGTCGTCGAACCCGGCCGCGGTCAGTTCGTCGCGCCAGTGCGGGTTCTCGGCGAGGCCGCCGACCTCCGGCCAGTCGGGGTTGTAGGCGCAGGCCAGTTCGAGGCTCGCGGCGGCGACGGTGCCGGGCTCGGTCGAGAAGTCGCGGTAGCAGATGACCAGCGCACCACCCGTGGTGAGGAGGCGGCGGGCCTCGGCGATGGCGCGCGGGCGGTCGAACCAGTGCCAGCACTGGCCCGCGCTCACCACGTCCCAGGCTCCGGCGGGCAGGCCGGTGTCCTCCGCCGGGGCGCGGTGGTAGGACACCGCGGCCTCGCCTGCGCCGCGCCGTTCCGCCTCCGCGAGGAGTTCGGGGGCGACGTCCACTCCGGTCACCGTGCAGCCGGCGGCGGCGAAGGCGCGCGACAGGACGCCCGTCCCCGTGCCCAGGTCGACGACGCGCTGGCCGGGCAGCCCCACTCCGGACGCGGCCAGCCGGTCGAACAACTCGGGCGGGAACCCCGTCCGGTACCTCGCGTAGTCGTGGGCCGTCGGGCCGAAGTTCACCGCCACATCGCTCATTGTCCGTCAAGGACGGCGAGGAGGTCGTCGAGGGCCCTGCCGAGGGCTTCGGAGTTGGCCGGGGTGAACCAGGTGGTGCGGATGCGCTCGTTGTTGCCCTTCGGGGTCTCGTGGTCGGCGGCGAGCCGGTGCAGGGTGCGGGTCTCGTCGCCCAGGGAACGGCCGACGCCCTGGAAGAGGCTCCGGACGTAGGCGTCCGCGGCGCCGGGGGCGATGCCGTGGCCGGCGGCCCAGGACGTGAGCGCGGCGAGATACGAGTAGTGGGTGGTCAGCGTCCCGGTGAGGGCGGAGAAGACGTTGAAGGACGCCTCGTCCTCGACGGGGAGCGCCCCGCCCAGGCGCTCGAAGAGGGCGTCCACCACCGGATGGGACGGGCAGGTCACCGTGACGGAGCGGCGTTCGCGGACGGCGGGCAGGGGGATCGCCCGCACCAGCGCGGCGCCGGTGCCGAGCGTCCGGCGCAGGTCGTCGTTGCCGACCCCCGCCATCACGTTGATCACGATCTTGCCGCCGTCCACGGTGAGGCCGGCGAGCGCGTCGTGCCGGTCCTGGCCCCGGACGGCGATGATCACGATGTCGGAGCGGTCCACCACGGCCTGGTTGCCGGTGCAGACCCGGACGGTCTCGTAGCGTTCGGCCAGCTCGGCGGCCGTGCGGGCGCCGCGCGGGGACAGGAGCACCTCGGGCGGTCGCTCGGCTCCGTCGCACAGGCCCTCCGTGATGGCCCGGCCGATCTCGCCCACTCCGATGATGCCGATGCTCCTCATTGCGTCCTCCCTGGTGGGCGTGGTTCTCCCCGCCGACGCTATTCGAACGTCCGCTCGACGCGATTGAGGATTCTCGCGTGCGGACGCAAGGATTTCGCGCGATCGGCGAGCGCCGGCGCGGCCGGGCCGGCGGGAGCACCTCGGCGCCGGGGGCGGCGGCGCCGTGACCGGGCGAGATGTTGTCCGGTTGGACCGTTTTCCGGTGATCGGTGGTTCTAGGCTGTCCGGCGTGACCTCTGGGCAGACGGTGATCGACGGGCGCTTCGAGCTGCGAGGACGGCTCGGCAGCGGCGGGATGGGGACGGTCTGGCGCGCGTTCGACCTCGCCCTGCACCGCGAGGTCGCGCTGAAGGAGGTGCGGCTCGCCGGAGCCGACCCGTCCGAGGGCGATCCGGCGGTCGCGGAGATGATGCGCGAGCGGGTGATGCGCGAGGCGCGCGCGCTGGCCCGGCTCCACCACCCGAACGTGGTGACCATCCACCACATCGTGGACTCGCCCGACATGCCGCACCCGTGGCTCGTAATGGAGCTCGTCCCTGGGCGGTCGCTCCAGGACCGGCTCGCGGAGGGGCCGCTGCCGCCCGCGGAGGCGGCGGCGATCGGGCGCGGGATCCTGGCGGCCCTGCGCGCCGCGCACGAGGCGGGCATCTGCCACCGGGACGTGAAGCCCGCGAACGTCCTGCTGCGCACGGACGGCACGGCGGTCCTGACCGACTTCGGCATCGCGGTGCTGGAGGAGGCGTCGCGGGTCACGGCCACCGGCGGGCTCGTGGGCTCGCCGGAGTACATCGCGCCGGAGCGGCTGCACGGCCGCGAGGGCGATCCGGCCTCGGACCTGTGGTCGCTCGGCCTGCTGCTGTACGTGGCGGTCGAGGGCCGGAACCCGCTGCGCCGGCCGACGGCGGTGGCGACGCTGGCGGCGGTGATGGCCGCCCGGATCCCGCCGCCGCAGCAGGCCGGTCCGCTCGCGCGCGCACTGCAGGCGCTGCTGGTGGCCGACCCCGCCGCCCGGCCTACGGCGGCCGAACTGGACCAGATGCTGGCCCAGGCGGAGGACGCCCGGCAGACCGCGGCGCCGCCTCCGCCGTCCCCGCCGCTTCCTCCGCCCGTCCAGCACACCGGACCCGGCACGGACCCGGGCGCGTTCCCGGGGACGGTCCCCGCGCGCCCGCCGGGGCAGCGGCGGCGGACGGGCCTCGTCATCGGCGCGATCGTCGTGCCGCTGGCCTGCGCGGCGGCGGTGCTGCTCGTGGCGGCCGTCGTCTTCGTCCCCAAGCTGCTCGACGAGACCCGCGACGCGGCGAACGGCGCGGGCCTCCCGACCGGTCCGGTGGACGCCGGCGGCGACCCGGGCCCCGCGACGGCGGCCGCCGGGCCGAAGACCCTGCTCACCCCGGCCGCCATCCGTGGCGTGATCAAGAAGTTCGAGGCGGCGTCGGGCTCCCGGCAGTTCGCGGAGATGACGGTCTACGAGGGCCGCGCGACCGCCGACGCGCCGGTCCGCGGCCGGCGCGGCGCGTTCGACAACTACACCTACGAGAAGGGCGCCGACGCCGCCGTCAAGGGCGGTCCCAGCGTCGGCATCACCGATAACGCCAAAGTGAACCTGAGCGCATTCAACTGGAATGCCCTACCGGGACTCATGACCCGGGCCGCGCGCACACTGAAGGTGCCGAAGCCGACGAACAAATACGTGATCGTCAAGGCGTCCTGGACCTTCAACGGCGACCGTCCGACCATGATGGTCTACTTCACCGACGACTACGGCGGCGGCTACCTCGCGGCGAACGCCCAGGGGAAGGTCGTCACGACCGTCCCGTCCGACTCCTGACGGTTCTTCAGGGAGCGAGGCGGATCGTGGACGGCGCCCCCTGCCGGGTCATTTTCACGTAGGGGCAGAGTCCGGCCGCTTTCGCCAGCAATTCGGCGGCCGTCGAACGGTCGACCTCGGGCCATTCCACGAGCAATTCGGTGCGCAGCAGGTAACCGCCGTCGGCGGGGTCGCGGCCGAAAGACACGGACGCGTCCACCCGGATCGGCGCGGGGTCGAGCGCGTGCCGCCGGGCGAGCAGGCTGAGCGCGCCGTGCAGGCAGGCGGCGACGGCCGTCGCGAAGAGCTGCTCGGGGTTGGGGCCCGCCGCGTCGCCGCCCAGTTCCCGTGGCGGGTGCAGCTCCAGGTCGAGGGCGCCGTCGGACGAGCGGGCCCGGCCGGTCGCGCGGCCGTGGGCGGAGGCGCCGCCGCTCACGCCGACCCGGGCGGTGTAGATCGGCGCGAACGCGGCGCCGTCGTAGTCGTCGTCCGGAGAGAGGGCCGGGACGGGGCTCGGGTCGCTCATCCGACCCCCCGGTCCCGTCCGGAAGCGGCGGAGCCGGGCGGAGCGTCGTGCTCGGGACGGTGCCAGCGCCGCAGCTTGTCGGGGTTCAGCGTGATCCAGACGGCGGTGACCGCCGTGCCGGCGGTGCTCACGCCGACCACCGCCACGGTGCGGCCCGCACGGTGCAGGACGAGCCCGGTGCGGCCGTTGACGGACCGGACGGTCACGACGGTCCGGGGCCGTCCGGCGAGCAGGGCCGTCATGAAGCGGGCGACGGCGTCCGCGCCGTGCGCGGGGTGGGCGGCGGCGCGCACCTTCCCGCCGCCGTCGCTGACCACGATCGCGTCGGCGCCGAGGACGGACGTCAGCGCCGCCGTGTCCCCGGTGCCGCACGCTGCGGCGAACCGGCGCACCACGCCGTCGTGCCTCGCGAGCAGGGCCTCGCCGGCGTGGTCCCGCTCGGGATGGCGCCGCAGCCAGGCGGTGACGGGATCGATCGCGGGCCCGGGCCGGCGGACCTCCTCCCCGCGCACGGCAAAGTCGCGGCCTTCGCCATGGCCGCCGGCGGCGAGGAGGTCCAGGCAGATGCCGCCCGCGACCCGCGTCAGCCACGCCCGGGGCACGGCGATGCCCGCGCGCTCGTCGTCGTCGAGCGCGTACCAGCGGCGGTACGTCTCGTGGACGATCCGGTCGGCGGCGTCCGCGCCGAACATCCACTCGGCGATGTCCAGCAGGTGCCGCCGCTCGTCGAGCATCTCCGCCAGCGACACGGTGCCGCCCGGGCCGGTCACCGGCGGCCGCCCTCGCGGCCGGGCGGGGGCGCCGGGAGGCGGGGCGCGCCCGGGTCTGCGGAGCGGCCGCCGGCCGCCGGGATCGTCCGCACGTTCGTCCTCACTTCGCTCGGTCGCCGGCGGATATGCCGCCGGTCGGACGTCGCCAGTTAAGACAGGACGGAGGCCCCCGTTGTGACCGAGGCCGCGCGCCGGTCGGGCGGCGCCGGTCAGGCGGCGCCGGACACCGCGGCGATCTTGGCGGGGTTCATCATCCACATGATCCGGCCGATGCCGCGGTCGGAGGCGTCGACGGTGAGGACGGTGAAGACCTCGCCGTCGCGCCGGAGCAGGGCGGCCGCCTGCCCGTTGACGGTGGCCCATTCCACGTCGACGCCCTCCCAGAACCGGGACGCGAACGCCCTGACGTACTTGGCGACGCGGACCGCGCCCACCACGGGGAATCGGGAGGCGCGCGCCGCGCCGCCGCCGTCGGAGTAGCTGACCGCGTCCGCGGCGAGGAGCTCCTCCAACGCGGCGAGGTCGCCGGCGCGGGCGGCGGCGACGAAGGCGGTCAGCAGCCGGCGCTGCTCGGCCCCGGTCACCGGCGCCCGCCGCCCGGACCGCAGGTGCTTGCGGGCCCGGCTGACGAGCTGCCGGGCCGCCGCCTCGCCGACCTGCACGATCGCGGCGATCTGCGGGTACGGGTAGTCGAACGCCTCGCGCAGGACGTAGGCGGCGCGCTCGGTCGGCGAGAGCCGCTCCAGCAGCATCAGCACCGCGAGGTTGAGCGCCTCGCCGCGTTCGGCGCCGAGGTGCGGGTCGGCGCCGGTGTCGACGGGTTCGGGCAGCCAGGGCCCGACGTAGGTCTCCCGGCGGACGCGCGCGGACTTCAGGACGTTGATCGCCAGCCGCGTGGTCGTCGTCGCGAGGAACGCCGCGGGGTCGGCCACGGCGGCGCGGTCGTAGGTCTGCCACCGCAGCCAGACGTCCTGCACCAGGTCCTCGGCCTCGGCGGCGCTGCCCAGCATCCGGTAGGCGATGCCGAACAGGCGCGGCCGCACCTCGCCGAAGACCGCGCTGGCGTGGTCGAGATCGCCCGCCGCCCCCGAGTCGCCCGCCCCCGAGTCGCCCGCCCTCGGGTCGCCCGCCGCCGGGTCGCCGTCCGGTCCGCCGTCCGCCGCCATGATCGCCCCCCGTTCCGGATCGCGGGCCGGGTCCGGTCGCACCCGCCCTCGCACAGCTCAGACAAGGCGGCCCCGCGTTCTGTGACAGCCGCCCGCCGCCGGCCCGCCGTCCGCCCGACCCCGCGCGCGGGGGGGGGGGGGGGGGCCGCGCGGGCCCGGGGGGGGCCGGGGGGGCCGCGGGG
>NZ_JBEPCJ010000033.1:0-99013 GCF_040299565.1 Spirillospora sp. NPDC000708 | reverse complement strand
GCCGGCGGGTGGTTGGCGCGGCGCGCGCGCGCTCGCTGCTGCTGACGGTCCTCGGCGAGTTCGTCCTGCCCGCGGGCGAGCCCGTCTGGACGGCCGCGTTCCTGGAGGCGCTCGGGCTGGTCGGGGTGGAGGAGAAGGCCGTCCGGCAGGCGCTCGCCCGCAGCGCGACCGAGGGCTGGCTCTCCGGCGAGCGGCACGGCCGCCGCACCGCCTGGCATCTCACCCCGGCCGGGCGGCGGCTGCTCACCGACGGCACGGACCGCATCTACGGCTTCGGCCGGCCCGGCGGCGACTGGGACGGGCGGTGGCTGCTGGTCCTCGCCACCGTCCCGGAGACGAACCGGAAGCTGCGGCACCTGCTGCGGACCCGGCTGTCCTGGAACGGCCTCGGGAACCTGTCCCCCGGCGTGTGGGTCAGCCCGCATCCCGAGCGCGAGCCCGAGGTGCGCGAGGTGCTCGCCGAGATCGGCGTCGCGGACACCTCGACGCTGTTCGTCGGGAGCCTCGGCGACCTCGGCGAGGCGCGCCGCGTGGCCCGGCAGGCGTGGAACCTGGACGAGATCGAGCTCGCCTACGAGGACTTCCTCGACGCGGTCCGCGCGCTGCGTCCCGCCGACGACCCCGGGACGTTCGCCGCGCACGCCCGGCTCGTCCAGGAATGGCGGCGGTTCCCGTTCCTCGATCCGGCGCTGCCCGCCGAGCTGCTGCCGGACGACTGGAGCGGCTCGCAGGCGTTCGCGCTCTTCCACGAGCGGCACGGCGCGTGGCGGCCGGTCGCCGACCGCCACTGGAAGGCCCTGACCGCCGACTGACCGGCCCGCGGGCCCGCCGCTCGCCGGCCGGCCGCCGGCTAACCCGCCGCCGATGACCCCGCCGCCCGTCCGGTCGCGGGCTCCGGCGCGTCCCGCGGAGTGAGCCGCAGCAGGTTGACGGTGCCCTCGGCGACGACGCGGTCCCGGTCGTCGGTGATGGTCGCCTGCCAGGTGACGTGGTCGCCGACCCGGTCGACGGGGCGGGCGCGGGCGGTCAGCCGGCCCTCCCGGACGGCGCGGATGAAGCGCGTGTGGTTGCTGACGCCGACGACCTGGTGCTCCAGCCCGACGGTGAGCGCCGCGCCCATGCTGCAGACGGTCTCGTTGACGGCGCAGTAGACGCCGCCGTGGACGATCCCGTACGCCTGCATGAGCCTGCCGGTCACCTCGATCTCGGCGACGACCTCCCGGTCGGACGCCGCGGTCACCACCAGGCCGAGCGTGCGGTCCAGCGGGCCGGCGTAGCCGGCCGGTTCCACCGCCATCGCAGCCTCCTCGACGATCTTCCGACGCTATCCAGCCGTCCGAAAGGTCGTCAATGCACCGTTACGTCGCATCGTGGTGCCGGCCCGCCCGCGCCTCCAGGTGTAGGAGGCCGCCTGGCGGGAAGGGTCGCACCGCCTTGTCCACGGGCTGGAGGTGACCGCGGTGAGCGGGCTGGTCGGACGGAACCTGCTGGCAGGCGCCGAGCCCGACGTCGCGAAGGACGCCGGGTACCCCGACGCCCCGCCGCGCATGGGCTTCTTCACCGACACCTCCGTGTGCATCGGCTGCAAGGCCTGCGAGGTCGCCTGCAAGGAGTGGAACGCCGTCCCCGAGGACGGCCTGGAGTTCACCGGGATGTCCTACGACAACACCCAGGGGCTCGGCGCGGACACCTGGCGGCACGTCGCGTTCATCGAGCAGGACAAGCCCATGGGCAACGCCGACTCCGGCGTCCGCTGGCTGATGGCGTCGGACGTCTGCAAGCACTGCACGCACGCCGCCTGCCTCGACGTGTGCCCGACCGGGTCGCTGTTCCGCACCGAGTTCGGGACCGTGGTCGTCCAGGAGGACGTCTGCAACGGCTGCGGCTACTGCGTGCCCGCCTGCCCCTATGGCGTCATCGACCAGCGCAAGGAGGACGGCCGCGTCTGGAAGTGCACCCTGTGCTACGACCGGATCGGCGACGGCCTCGAACCGGCCTGCGCCAAGGCGTGCCCCACCGACTCCATCCAGTTCGGCCCGCTGGACGAGCTGCGCGAACGCGCCGCCGCCCGGGTCGACCAGCTGCACGACATCGGCGTGGACGACGCCCGGCTGTACGGGCACGACCCGGAGGACGGCGTCGGCGGCGACGGCGCGTTCTTCCTGCTGCTGGACGAGCCCGAGGTGTACGGGCTGCCGCCGGACCCGGTCGTCACCACGCGGGACCTGCCCGCCATGTGGAAGCACGCGGGCGCCGCCGCCGCCGCGCTCGCCGCGGGGGCCGCCGCGCTGTTCGCCGTCCACGGCCGGCGGGGAGGCGGGCGATGAGCACGTCCGACGTCACCAAGGGCGGGATCGAGGGGCGCCGACCCGGCCGGGACGCCCTGATCGGCCAGGGGACCGGCAAGGGCGGGCGCCGGAGGCGCCGTGGCGGGCGCGGCGAGCGGGCGATGGTGCCCGAGGCCGAGTTCACGTCCTACTACGGCAAGCCCGTGCTGAACGCGCCGGTGTGGGCGGCGTCCGACGTCGCCGCCTACCTGTTCCTCGGCGGGCTGGCGGGCGCCGGGTCGGTGCTGGCGGCGGGCGCGGAGCTGACCGGGCGCCCGGTCGCCGCGCGGGCGCTGAAGATCTCCTCGCTGGCCGCCATCGCGGGATCGGCGGCCGCGCTGATCCACGACCTCGGACGTCCCGCGCGGTTCGTCAACATGCTGCGGGTGATGAAGCCGACCTCGCCGATGAGCATGGGCTCGTGGGTGCTGGCGGCCTACGGGCCGGCGGCCGGCGCCGCCGCCGTGCTGGACGCGACCGGGCTCTTCAAGCCGCTGGGCAGGGCCGCGACGGTGGGCGCCGCGGCCCTGGGGCCGGTGGTCGCGACCTACACCGCCGTCCTCATCGCCGACACGGCGGTGCCGGCCTGGCACGAGGGCTACCGGGAGATGCCGCTGGTGTTCGTCGGCTCGGCCACCGCCGCCGCGTCCGGGATGGCGCTGCTCGCCGCGCCCGTCACCGAGACGGCGCCGATGCGCAGCGCCGCCGTCCTCGGCGCGGGGCTCGACCTGGCCGCGGTGAAGCTGATGGAGCGCCGGCTCGGGATGGTCGCGGAGCCGTACCGGCAGGGCAAGGGCGGCGGGCTCATGCGGGCGGCGCGGATCCTGTCGGCCGCGGGCGCGGCCGGAGGCGCGGTGCTCGGCGGGCGCAGCCGGATCGCGGCGGCGATCAGCGGCGCGGCGCTGCTGGCGGGCTCGGCGTGCACGCGGTTCGGAGTGTTCTACGCCGGCATGCGGTCGGCGGAGGACCCGAAGTACACGGTGATGCCGCAGCGGGAGCGCGCGAACGCGCGGGACACGGCGAAGACCGAAGGCGCATGACCGTCCGGTTTCTGCAAGAAGCATGAAATCTTGCGCAATCCCTTGACCCGGCTGCAAGAGGAGAGCATTCTCACGGTGCTCGCGGACGGCCGTCCCCCACCCCCTCAGGCACGCGCCATGTGCCCTGTGACAGGAGTTCGCCGACATGCACCGTGGAACCTCCGCACGCTCCCTGATCACCGCCGCCACCCTCCTGATCGGCGCCGCCGCGCCGTCCCTCACCGGGACGGCCCGCGCCGAAGCCCCGCTCGCCGCCGCGGATCTCAATGCCGGTGACGTCACCGCCAACCTGTGGGAATGGAACTGGAACTCCGTCGCGCGGGCGTGCACCGACCAGCTCGGGCCCGCCGGGTACGGCGCGGTCCAGGTCGCTCCGCCCGCCGAGTCCGTCAGCCTCGCCTCCAGCGGCGACGGCGCCCACCCCTGGTGGGAGGTCTACCAGCCCGTCTCGTACAACCTGACCAGCCGGCTCGGCACGCGCGCCCAGTTCGCCGAGATGGTCACCGCGTGCCACGGCGCGGGCGTCCGGGTCTACGCCGACGCGGTCGTCAACCACATGGCGGGCGCGAACAACACGACCACCACCACCTACGGCGGCTCGACGTTCGACCCGTCCGGCTACGCCTACCCCGCCGTCCCGTACGGGTACGGCGACTTCCACCATCCCGGCGACGGGTACTGCAACGACGACGACGGCGTCATTGACGACTGGAACGACACCGCCGAGGTCCAGAACTGCGAGCTGGACCACCTCTCCGACCTGCAGACGCAGACCGGCTACGTCCGGGGCGAGATCGCCGCATACCTCAACGACCTCATCGGGCTCGGCGTCGACGGGTTCCGCGTCGACGCGGCCAAGCACATCCCGCAGGCCGACTTCGCCGCCATCAAGAGCGCGCTGCACCCCACGACAGCGGAGGGGAAGGCCCCCTACATCGCGCAGGAGGTCATGCCGGGATCGACGGCCGACGCCCTCAAACCGTCCGCGTTCACCGCGAACGGCGACGTCATCGGCTTCTCCTACGCCGACGGGCTGAAGGCGCAGTTCTCCGCCGGCACGCTGTCCAACCTGTCGGGCATCCCGTCCTGGTCGCTGGACGCCGCCGGCGGCCAGACGTTCGCGATGGTCGCCAACCACGACACCGAGCGCAACGGCAGCACGCTCAGCTACAAGAGCGGCACCGCGTACACGCTGGCGAACTACTTCCTGCTCGCCTACCCGTACGGCAGGCCGTCGGTGTTCGACGGGTTCACCTGGTCGGCGGCCGGGCAGTCGCCGCCCGCCGACGCCGGCGGTTTCGTCAAGGACGCGAACTGCTCGGACGGCTGGCAGTGCATCACCCAGTCGACCGGCGTCAAGGGCATGGTCGGCTGGCACAACGCCACCGCGTCCGCCACGACCGTCTCGAACTTCACGGCCACGGCCGGCAACGTCATCGGGTTCGGCCGGGGCGGGAAGGGCTGGATCGGGCTGAACGCCTCGTCCAGCGCGTCCACCGCCGCCTACACCACCGGCCTGCCGGACGGCGTGTACTGCGACGTCATCACCGGCGGCGCCAGGACGGGCGGCTGCAACGGCACGGCCGTGACGGTGTCGGGCGGCACCGCCACCGTCACGATCCCGGCGGGCGGCGCGGTCGCCATCGACGTGGACGCCACGACCGGCACCACCGGCGCCTCTCCGCACACCGCGAACGACACCTGGCGCTGAGCACCCGCGGCGTGCCGCCTCGGCGAGGCGGCACGCCGCGCGGTCATCCGCCCCGCGCCGACCAGCCGCGGCGGCGTAGCCCGCTCAGGAGGCGGGGCGGTCGCGCGGCGTGCGGAACAGGCACTCCTGGGTGAGGCTCGCGACGAGGGAGCCGCCGCGGGTGTGGATCGTTCCCGAATACAGGCCGCGCCCCGACGCGACGGTCAGCGGGACGAGGTCCATCAGCACCCAGTCGTCCATCCGGACGGGCCGGTGGAACCAGACCGCGTGGTCGAGGCTGGACCCGGACCGGGCCGTCCCGTCGTGCAGCGCCGACAGCCCGGAGGAGATGTCGGACAGGTACGTCAGCACGCACGCGTGCAGCAGGTCGTCGTCCGGCAGCGGCTCGTCGCAGCGCGACCAGAGCCGGGTCGGGAAGTCCGACGCCGGGTACGGCTGCGGCGGGACGCGGCTGTCCATCGAGAACAGCCGCGGCATCTCCGCGTCGGGCAGCGTCTCGGGGGCGGGCGCGTCGGGGGCGGGATGCACCTGGCGGTCCTCGTCCTCGGCGGGCCGCTGGAACGACACCGACATGTTGAAGATGACCTCGCCGCCCTGCAGGGCGACCACGCGCCGCGCGGAGAACGAGCGGCCGTCGCGGTCCCGGTCGACCCGGAAGATCGTGGGCCGGGCGGCGTCGCCGCCGCGCAGGAAGTAGCCGTGCAGCGAGTGCGGCAGCCGGCCCTCCGGGACGGTGCCGCCCGCCGCGCGCAGCGCCTGCGCCGCGACCTGCCCGCCGTAGAGCGGGTACGGGTCGTCGAACACCAGGGCGCCGCGGTACAGGTCCCGGTCGAGCTCCTCCAGGTCCAGGAGCTCCAGGACGGAGTGCCGCTCTTCCAGGCGCGGTTCGGGTTGCTCGGAGATGGTGGGTCGCACGGTCGAGACGTTATCCGACGCGGTCCGGCGCGGTTCCGGCCGCCCTCACGGCCGGACGTCGTCGACCAGTCCCCAGGCGAGCGCGGTGCGCGCGTCGACCGGCTCACCGGTGAGCGCGAGGTACAGGGTGCGCCAGCGGCCGATCCGGCGCGGCAGCGACACCGTCCCGCCCGCGCCGGGGATCAGGCCCATCGCCACCTCCGGGAGCCGGAACGTCGCGTCCGCCGCCGCGACGACGCGGCCCGCGAAGGCGGGCAGCTCCACGCCGGCGCCCACGCAGGCGCCCTGCACGCGGACCTCGATGCGCGTCCCGAGCCGGTGGATCGGCCGGGCCGCGCCCGCGCGGGTCCGCACGAAGTGCGCCGTCGCCAGGTCGGGCGCGGTGCCGAACTCGTCCAGGTCGCCGCCGGAGCAGAACACCGGGCCCGCGCCGTCCAGGACGACCCGGGCGATCCCGTCGTCGAGCAGCGCGAGCCGGAGGGCGTCGACGAGCGCGTCCCGCAGCTGGCGCCCGTAGGCGTTGCGGCGCTGCGGCCGGTTCAGCGTGATCGACAGCACGTCCCCGTCCCGGGCCAGCAGGACCGGGTCGGGGACGTCGGACGGCAGCAGCCGCGGCCCGCGCGAGGCCAGCCACCGCGCGAACTCCGCCCCGCCGAGCAGCGCCGAGTACGCGTAGGACTCCACGTCCAGCGCCGCCGGGACGTCCATCCCGGCGGTGGTGCGCAGCACGTCGCGCAGCACCAGCGCCGCCTGCGGGTTGCGCTCCGCCGCGTCCCGCAGCGCCGCGGCGCGCTCCGCCGGGTCCGCGGCGGCGACGCACTCCGGCCCGGCGTCCGCCGCCCCGGTGAGCGTGACGTCGAGGGCGCGGACCAGCGCGGGGTCGCCGGAGCCGACGCCGACGAGGACGCGGTCGCAGTCCCGGGCGCGGCGCGCGGCGCGCTCCACGACCGCGGCGTCGGCGGGCGCGAGGTCCACGACGGCGAGGGGGGCGCGGACCGCGCCGTCGCCGTCGAGCGGAGGCGCGTCCGCCGCGCCGTCCGCGAGGTCCGCTATCGAGATGTGCACGCCGGTCCCTCTCGCCCGGGGACCCTCCGGCGGGACGGCGGATCCGCGCGATGATCTCTACCGGGACGCGAGTGTAGCGCCGGACCGGGTCCCGGACGCGGCGCCGGTGCCCGCGAGTCCGCGCAGGTGAGCGAGGTGGACCGTGCCACGCGGCCACCTCAGCGTGGCCTTCGTGGAGGCGGACGGGCGGCCGGGCGGCGGGTTAGGCTGGAGGCTCCCGGAGCCCGGTGGGGCGTCCGGGACGTCCGGACGATGGCGTGCGGGGAGGGGCCGTGACGGCACCGGCAGAGGCCGCCGAGAGGGTCCGCATCATCGATGCCGCGTACCGCTGCCTGCTGGCGGCGAACGGCGTGCCGGTGACCGTCGGCGACGTGATCGCGGAGGCGGGGCTGCCGGGCGAGGCGTTCGCCCGGCACTTCGCGTCCAAGGACGCGCTGCTGCTGGCGATGTTCCGGCGCGACGGCGCGCTGATGACGGCGGAGATGCGCTCGTGGGCGGCGTCCGCCGCGGGTCCGCCCGAGGCGCTGCGCGCGGTGGTCGACGGCATGCTCCGGATCACCGCCGACGACCGGCGCCGCCGCCGCGCGCTGGCGCTCGCCTCGGGCGAGGCGGTGCGGGCCCGCGGCTGCACCGAGGAGCGCGCCCGCGCGGTGGCCGAGCAGGAGGCGCTGATCGCCGAGATCCTCGCGGCGGGCCTGGCGGACGGGTCGCTGCCGTGGGCCGACCCCGAGCCGGACGCGCGGTCGATCCGGGCCGCGCTCGGCCGGGCGTTCGAGCACCAGCTCACCGGGACGGCGCGGGAGAGCGCGTCCGCGGCCGCCGCCCAGCTCACCGCGTTCCTGTTCCGGGCGCTCGGCGTCCGCAGCGCGAACGGCCGTCCCATGACGAATGTCATGGGCGGGTGATGCGCCGTCTCACTGCCGGTGACCCGGCCCCCGCGCGGACCATTTCCGGTATGAACGAGAACGAGAACGGCACCGCCCAGGACCTCCGCCACCCGCAGAACCTGCGGGCCTTCCGCGACCTGAAGCTGCTCACCGGCGGCTACCTCGCGCTCAGCTGGCTCACGATGGGAGCCGCCTTCCTCCTCCGCGACCACCGCTCGATGGTGAACGACAACGTCTGGGTGCGGGGCGGCATCGTCGCCCTCGCCTCCGTGCTGTCGTTCGCGCTCGCCCACCGCGCCGCCCGCGGCTCCCGGGGCGCGTTCCGGCGGCTGCGGATCCTGTCGGCGGTGATGACCGCCGCCATCGTCGTGATCGTCTCGCTGCCCGGCTTCCTCCCCCCGTGGATGCGGATCGAGCAGGCCGTCTGCGGAGTGCTGCTGCTGGGCGTCGTCCTCATCACCGCCCGCGGCCGCATGCGGGCACTGTTCGCCGCCAAGTGAACGCGGACGAGGCGACGGGAGGCCGGTAACGTGCCGGGCATGCAGGACGCCGTGGAGCGGCCGCCGGACGGCGGCCCGCCCCCGAAGCAGCGCGGCGCCGACCCGCACCGGTGGGCGCGCGGCTGGCGCCGGACGGCGCTGGCGACGGGAATGCTGGTGTACCCGTCGGTGACGGCGCTCGGGGTGGCGCAGTACTCCTCGGGGGCCGCCGCCGCGGCCGGGTTCGCGATCGCCGGGGCGTTCGCGGTCACCTACGTCCTCGCGGGCGGGGCGGTCGTGCGCCGGGACCGCGGGCGGCTCTGGCTCTTCCACGGCGTCATGGTCGTGCTGTTCCTCGCGGAGCTGCCGTTCGCCCGGAACCTGGCCTTCTACCTGTGGGCGGTCATCACCGCCCTCACCGCCCTGATGCTGCGCCGGCGCATCGCGCTGATCGTGCTGGCCGGGGCGCTGCCCCCGCTGATCGTCCCGTGGGCGGTGCGGCCGTGGCACACCGGTCCCGACCTGCTCACCGCGCTGATGGTCGTGTTCACCACCATGACCGTCTACGCGTACGCCGAGATGGCCGGCGCCAACGCGGAGCTGCTGGAGGCGCGCGCCGAGGTGGCCCGGCTGGCGTCGGAGGCCGAGCGCGCCCGGATCGCCCGCGACCTGCACGACCTGCTCGGCCACTCGCTGACCGTCATCACGGTCAAGAGCGGGCTCGCCCGGCGGCTCGCCGAGAGCGGCTCCGCCCGCTCGGTGGAGGAGATCACCGCGGTGGAGGAGCTGGCGCGGCAGGCGCTGACGGACGTGCGCGCCGCGGTGTCGGGGTACCGGCAGGTGTCCCTCGCGGGCGAGCTGGCGCGGGGCCGGGAGGTGCTGCGCGCCGCGGGCGTCGCCGCCGACCTGCCGGCGGCGACGGAGATGGTCGACCCCGCCCACCAGGAGCTGTTCGGCTGGGTGGTGCGCGAGGGCCTGACGAACGTGGTCCGGCACGCGCGCGCGACCCGCTGCACGGTGACGCTGTCGCCCGCGGGCGTGGAGATCCTGGACGACGGGGTGGGCGCCGCCGCGTCCTGCGGGAACGGGCTCACCGGGCTGCGGGAGCGGGTCGAGGCGGCCGGCGGCGGCGTGGAGGCCGGCCCGGTCCGGCCGCGCGGCTGGCGGCTGAAGGTGACGGTCGGGACCGCGGAGGGTGCGCGCACATGACGATCCGGCTGCTGCTCGCCGACGACCAGGAGCTCATCCGCACGGCGCTGGCGACGCTGCTCGACCTGGAGGACGACTTCGAGGTCGTCGCCGCCGTGGGCCGCGGCGACGAGGTGGTCGGCGCCGTCCTGGAGCACCGGCCGGACGTGGCGCTGCTCGACATCGAGATGCCCGGCGTGGACGGGCTGGCCGCGGCGGCGGTGCTCGCCGAGAAGGCGCCGGACTGCCGGGTCGTGATCCTGACGACGTTCGGCCGCGCCGGCTACCTGCGCCGCGCGATGGGCGCGGGCGCCGTCGGGTTCGTGGTCAAGGACGCGCGGGCCGAGGCGCTCGCGGACGCGGTCCGCCGGGTGATGGCCGGCGAGCGGGTCGTCGACCCGGCGCTGGCGGCGGCGACGCTGGCGGCCGGGGACTCGCCGCTGACCCCCCGCGAGGTCGACGTGCTCAACGCGGCGCGCTCGGGCGCGACCGTCGCGGAGATCGCCGGGAACCTGTACCTGTCGGAGGGGACCGTCCGCAACTACCTGTCCGCGGCGATCGCCAAGACCGGGACCCACAACCGGATGGAGGCGCTGCGCGTCGCCGACGAGCGCGGCTGGCTCTGACCGTCCCGGCCCGGCGCCCGCCCTCCTCCGGCCCTCCTCTAGTCCGCCTCGGCGCTGCCGCTGACGCGCAGCTTGCGGCGGGCGCGCTCGTAGAAGGTCGTCCCGCCCAGCCGGACGACGCGGGCGGCGCCGCGGGCGGCGGTGACCCGCAACCGGTCCCCCGCCTCGAGCTGCGCGGCGATCCCGCCGTCCACCTCCACCGCCAGCGTCCCCGACGTCGGCAGCAGCGTCAGCTCGACGTCCTCGTCCGCCGACAGCATGACGGCGCGGTTGAACGTCGAGTGCGCCGCCGCCGGCACCACCAGGAAGCCCTCGACGGCGGGCGAGACGATCGGCCCGCCGGCGGAGTAGCTGTAGGCGGTCGAGCCGGTCGAGGTCGCCACGATCACCGCGTCGCCCGCGTACCGGACGAACGGGTGGCCCTGCACCGACACCTCCACCGCGGCGAGGCCGTCGCCCGGCATCCGCACCAGCGCGATGTCGTTGAACGCGGACACGACTTCGCCATCGGGCAGCCGCATGCACACCGCCATCCGCGGCTCAACCTCGTACCGGTGCGCGTCGATGCTGGTCAGCGCGTCCGCCAGCCCGTCCACGTCGATCTCGGCGAGGAACCCGAGGCGCCCGAGGTTGACGCCGAGGACCGGCGTCGCCGCGCCCGCCGCCAGCCGCATGCTGCGCAGCATCGTCCCGTCGCCGCCGAGGCTGACGAGCAGGTCCGCGCGCTCGGCGAGCGCGGCGGCCTCCACCGCCACGGCGCTGCAGTCGATCCGGCCGATCTCGTCGGGCAGCCCCAGCACCGCGCCGCCGCGCCGGCCCGCCCATCCGACGATCGTGTCGACGGCCGCCTTCGAGTCGCGTTCGGGATGCAGGACGAGCCCCACCGTGTGCACCATGCCCATGACAGAACCGTACGGCCCCGAGGGGCGGTTCAGCGGTCGTCCGGGAGCGGCGCGGCGAGGATCCGCAGCAGGATCTCGGTGAGCGGGCCGTGCAGGGCGGGCAGGCCCGCCGCGTCCCCGGCGCAGACGTGCGCGGTGATCAGCTCGGCGATGGCGCCGACCGCGGCGCGGTAGGCGGCCTCTTCGACGGGCGGCCACTCGGGGTGGCGTTTCGCGGCGTGCTCGCGCCAGAGCCGCAGCACGTCGGCGACCGCCCCGTACGCCTTGTTGCGGCCCTTTAGCGCGCGCGGGCCGACGGCGGGCAGCTCGATCAGGATGCAGCGCGCGTACTCCGGCTCGCGCGCGCACAGGGTCAGGTACGAGCGCAGGCCCGCCTGGAGGACGGCCCGCGGAGACGGCTTCGCGCCGAGGCTCTTCGGCGCGTTCATCAGCTCCCGCAGTATCACCTTCTGGGCGTCGGCGAGCGCGGTAAGGAAGCAGTCCTCCAGGCCGGTGAAGTGGTCGTAGAACGCCTTGCGGGACACGCGGGCGCGGGCGACGACCATCGCGACGGTGGTGCGGGGGTAGCCGTGCTCGGCGACGGCGGAGATCACCGCGGCGAGCAGCCGCTTCCGCTGCGCCTTGCGGACGACCGGCGCGGGCAGGCTGCTGCGCCCGCGGGGCAGGCCGGGACGCGCCGGGTCGTAGACCTCGGCCAGCCGGGGGCCGCCGGGTCGCCGATCGCCGGACCGCGGGCCGCCGGGGGAGGCGCCGTCGTCGGGGGGCCGCTGTCGTTCGATGCAGCGCATTGTAGTGGGCGGACGCCCGGCGGCCGTGCCGCCGTGAGCGGCCTTTCTATGGGCGGTTGCTAACCGGTCCGCGGCGTTTCCGCATCACCGTCCGTATCCCGCCCCATCGGCCGGGGTCCACCATGTCCGGGACCCACAGGTACGCATGCGTACTTCTGAGAGGAGTCCTCATGAGAGTCGGACAGGCGGGCGCCGCGACGGCCGGGCGCGGCCCGCTGCGGCGCTCCCTCGCCGCCCGCGCGGGCGCCGCCCTCGCGCTGCTCGCGCTCACGGTGCTCGCGTTCGTCCAGGCGCCGCCCGCGCACGCGCTCCCACCCCAGGACGTGCCCGCCGTCGGGGTCGACACCGGCCGGTTCAAGCTGCCGATCGGCTGCACGATCAGCCTCGGCGGGCTGCCGGTGTTCTACCTGCCGACCGACGTGGACGTGCAGGGCGTCGCACCGGTCCAGCTCGGGCCGGGCCAGCGGTTCTACCTCTCGCAGGGATCGGGCAGCATCACGTTCCCGTCCTGGCTGACCTCGCTGGCGCCGATCCTCGGCATCGACAGGGCGGACGCGAAGATCACCGATCTGAGCATCGGAGCGAGCGGCTCGACGCCGTCCAGCATCAACATCGCGGCGGGCGGCCCGTTCGAGATCGACGACATCGCGATCAATGCCGGGCGGCCGCTCAAGGTGGGGCTGCCGCTGACCGGGACGTTCGACGTCGGCCCGTACACCGCGCCGGACGGCGGCAAGGTCACGCTCGCGTTCGAGCACGCGCTCGCCGAGGTGGACCTGAAGTCGTCGGCCGGGTTCAGCCTGCCGATCACCGCGGACTGCAAGCCGTCGGCGGGCAACGCGCTGCTGACGATCGCGGTCGGCGGCGCGGCCGGGCAGCCGCCGGCGAAGATCACCGGCGCGCCGCTGAACTTCCCCGAGCCCGCGTCGAACGAGCTGGTCGGCATCATCAACGCGCCGTACACGTGCAAGGTCGGCGCCGACGCCCTGGAGGTCGGGATCGCGGTCGGCGCGCACATCCCGCTCGTCGCCAAGCGCGGGAGTTCGTTCTCCTTCACCCAGGCCAGCGGCGCGCTGGTGATCCCGGCGGGCACCGTGAACAAGCTGATCGACAAGGGCTACACGTCGGCATCCGGCAAGGTCACGGCGCTGAACCTGGCGGTCGAGGGCGGCACGCCCGCGACGCAGAACGTCATCCCGTCCGGCGGCATCGCGATCCCGAACACGCCGCTGGCGCGCGACGAGCAGATCACGGTGCCGCTGCCGGGCGACGGCACGCTGACCGCGGGACCGTTCACGCCGTCGTCGTCGGCGACGAGCACGTCCGTCGCGCTCGGGTCGGCCGCCGCCGACCTGTCGTTCAACGGCGGGTCCACGGCCTCGGCGACGTGCGGCGCCCCCACCCCCACCGTCTACCTGGTCGACAACCCGGTGACCTGACCGCGCCGGCCCGCCGCGTCCCGGCACGGGACGCGGCGGGACGCGGCGGGATCCGCCGGGTCGCTCAAGCGGGGGTGAGCCGCCAGTAGCCGTGCGGGTTGTGGAAGAAGTCGTCCTCCGCGAACCGCTCGCACGGGCCGTGCCGCAGCACCCACTGGTCGGCGCCGTCCTCCAGGGCGAACGTCTCGCCGTCGTGCAGCTCCCGCGTCCGCTGCTCCATCAGCAGGTAGAGCGCCAGCCCGTCGATCAGGTCGAGGACGTCCTCGGGGTGCGGGGCGCCCGGATGGTCCAGCTCGACGTCCGGGGCGCCGAGCAGGTGCATGCCGCAGCTGAAGTACAGCGCGCCGGTCGTGATCGGCCGCTTGACGCACGCCTGGTACAGCGGGACGGCCGCCTCCTGGCCCGCGTACGCCTTGTAGGCGAGGTCGAGCCACCGGTCGCGGCCGTGCGCGAGCCCGTTGCTCTCGTTCTTCACCGCGGTCGCGCCGGAGCGCAGCAGCCGGGCGGTCAGCGCGAGGGTGCGGCGCGCGACGGTGAACGCGACGCCGGGGCGGGCGGCCGGCGACAGCAGGTAGGCGACGGTGTCGTGGCCGCGCACCGCCTCCCAGTCCAGAGCGGTGAACGAGGCGGCGGCGCCGCACGCCTCGAACGCGGCCGGCATCCGCGGGTCCGGCGCGTGCCCGGAGTACTCCCAGTCGAGCTCGAAGCCCTCCGGCTCGGCGATCGCCTCGACCTCGGCGAGGTCGAGCCCGGCGCCGAGGACGCACAGGACATGCCGGGAACCCACCGACGTGTGCTCATCAATCATCAGGCGGCAGGCTACGCGAAGATCGTGGTCATGGCAGAGGTTCGCCGTGATCAGCGGGCCGCCGCCGCGGGGGCTGCCGCGGGACGCGCGGTGCGGCCCGTGCCGGCGGGCGGGAAGCACCTCCGGGAGACGGGGCCGCATCAGCGGGACGCGGCGGGGAAGGGTGATTGCATGGACTTATGACGCCGTCCGGACGAGCGCGATGTGGGGCAGGTCACAGCCGGACCGGGCCCGATCGCGTCACGTTCGGCGGCACTGATCCATCTTCTCTGTGACGGGTCGCACGGAGGGTTTGGAGGGGGCATGGGCGCCATACCGGAGAGCAGCACGCCACGGCGGTTCAACCTGACCATGCTGAACGCCGCCTATGACGCGTTCCGACGGGACATGGCCCGGATGTCGGCCGCCGCGGACGCGGACGCCGCGCCGGACCCCGGGCGGGTCGCCCGGGGATGGGCGATGTTCCGCCGGCACTGGCTGGCCCAGCAGGCCGCCGAGCAGCGCGCGTTGTGGGCGGTGATGCGCGGCCGGGAGCGTCCCGCCGTGTTCGACGCGCTGGAGACGCGCGCGTTCCGGGTCGTCCCGCTGCTGGACGGGGTCGACGCGGCGCTGGAGCACGGCGACCGGCGCGCCCTGCGCCAGTACGCGCGGGCGCTGCCGGCGGCGGTGAACGACCTCCTGGACTACAAGGAGGCGGAGATGCTGCCGCTCATCCACCGCGCGCTGACCCCGTTCGAGTGGGGCACCTTCGACGTCGAGATGCGCCGCGAGCTGGGCATGCGGGGGCTGGGATCGTTCGTGCCGTGGCTGCTGGACGGGGCTCCCGACGCCACGTCCCGGGCGGTGCTGCGGCTGCTGCCGCCGCCGTTCCGGATGCTATACCGGGCGCGCTGGCTGCCGCGCTACCGGCGCCGGGAGAGGTGGGCGGCGCCCGCCGTCTGAGCGCCGCCATGGTCTGAGCGCCGCCATGTGACGGGCGTTACATCGCCTTGTGTCACGTTTCGCCGGTCTGGATCGGTCTTATGCGCAGAACCGGTCCAGACCGACGAAAGGACGGCGTCGATGGCGGACACGATGCCGAGCACGGGGACGGGTGCGGCGCGGGGCGTCGACGCCGCGGCGCACGCCCTCGACGAGCGGCTCGGCACCACCGGCTTCGCGCGCAAGGCGCTGCGCAAGGCCTTCCCGGACCACTGGAGCTTCCTGGTCGGGGAGATCGCGATGTACTCGTTCGTGGTCATCCTGCTCACCGGGGTGTACCTCACCCTGTTCTTCAAGCCGAGCATGAACGAGGTCACCTACCACGGCTCGTACACGCAGTTGCAGGGCGTGCGGATGAGCGAGGCGTACGCCTCCGCACTGAAGATCAGCTTCGACGTGCGGGGCGGGCTGCTCGTCCGGCAGCTCCACCACTGGGCCACGCTGATCTTCCTGGCCTCGATCCTGGTGCACACGCTGCGGCACTTCTTCACCGGCTCGTTCCGCAAGCCGCGCGAGCTGAACTGGATCATCGGCGTCGTCATGCTCATCCTGGCGATGCTCAACGGGCTGTTCGGCTACTCGCTGCCGGACGACCTGCTGTCGGGCACCGGCATCCGGATCCTCGAGGGCGTCACCGCGGCCATCCCCGTGGTGGGGACGTACCTGGTGATGTTCCTGTTCGGCGGGGAGTTCCCCGGCAACGACATCATCCCGCGGCTGTACGTCATCCACGTGCTGCTGATCCCCGGGCTCCTGGCGGCACTCGTCCCGCTGCACGCGGTCGTGCTGACCTGGCGGCAGACCCACACCCAGTTCCCCGGCAAGGGCAGCAGCAACACCACCGTGCGCGGCTACCCGTTCTTCCCGGTGTTCATCGGCAAGACCACGTCGCTGTTCCTGTGGGTGCTGGGCGTCACCACGCTGATGGCCGCGTTCATCCAGATCAACCCGATCTGGCTGTTCGGCCCGTACGACCCGGGCGCGATCAGCTCCGGCTCCCAGCCGGACTGGTACATGGGCTGGCTGGAGGGCGCGCTGCGGATCATGCCGGCCTGGGAGGTCACCGCGTGGGGGCACACGGTCACGCTGAGCGTGGTCGTCCCGGCGCTGGTGGTGCCCGGGGTGCTGTTCACCGGACTCGCCCTCTACCCGTTCCTGGAACGCTGGGTCACCGGCGACCGCCAGATCCACCACCTGCTCGACCGGCCCCGCGACGTCCCGGCGCGGACCGGGATCGGCATGGCCGGCGTGGTGTTCTTCGGCGGCCTGTGGGCGGCGGGCGGCAACGACGTCATCGCCGACCGGTTCGACGTCCCGCTGTTCTGGACGACCTGGTTCTTCCGGGGCCTGGTGATCCTCGGGCCCGTGCTGGCCTACGCCGTCACCTACCGGATCTGCGTCGGCCTGCAGCACCGCGACCTCGCGCTCGTCGAGCACGGCCTGGAGACCGGCGTCATCCGGCGGTCGCCGGAGGGCCGGTACAGCGAGGTGGAGCGGCGCCTTCCGGCGGAGCGGACGGCCGCGATCACCGATCCGCGCCCCGCGCCGGCGGTGCCGCTGGACCTCCCGCCCGAGACCGGCGGGGTCGAGAGCCCGCGGGCCCGGAGCCGGACGGCGCGGATGCGCGCGGCCCTCAACCGCCGGTTCCGCGCGGACCTGGCCGTCGTCCCGGACACCGCGCCGGACGCCCCCGCGATCGAGGACGGCGGCGCGCACGGGGAGGGCGCCGGCTCGGCGGCCGCGCGGGCGTCCCGCTGAATCCGCGGGCCGGAACCCGGTCCCTTTTCCGCTCCGCACGGGTCCGTACAGGTGTGAGAGCGGTGGAGGGAAGTGCCGATGGCCGATGACGGGGAGTTCGCGCGGCTGACCGATCCGTACCGGTCCGAGCTGCTGGTGCACTGCTACCGGATGCTCGGGTCCCTGGACGAGGCGGAGGACCTCGTCCAGGAGGTGTACCTGCGGGCGTGGCGGTCGTTCGACCGGTTCGAGGGGCGCGCGTCGCTGCGCACCTGGCTGCACCGGATCGCGACGAACGTGTGCCTGACCGGGCTCGGCGCCCGGCGCCGGCGGCCGCTGCCGTCGGGGCTCGGCGCCCCGGGCTCCGATCCGGAGGGCCCGGTCGGGCCGGCCCGGACGGAGGTCGAGTGGCTGCAGCCGCTTCCGGGCCGGTGGGCGGACGCGGCGGACGGCGGCGACCCGGCGGCGGTCGTCGCGTCCCGCGCGGGGGTCCGGCTGGCGCTGATCGCGGCGCTGCAGCACCTGCCCGCGCGGCAGCGGGCGGTGCTGATCCTGCGGGACGTGCTGGGCTGGCGGGCGGCCGAGGTCGCCGAGACGCTCGGCACGTCCACGATCGCGGTGAAGAGCATGCTGCAGCGGGCGCGCGAGCAGATCGAGCGGCTGGCCCCGGAGGAGGACGGCGTCGCAGAGCCGGACGACCCGGGCGTCCGCGCGCTGCTGGACCGGTACGCGGCGGCCTTCGAGAACGCCGACGCGGCGGCGCTCGCGGACCTGCTGACGCGGGACGCGACGCTGGAGATGCCGCCGTTCGCGGCGTGGTTCGCCGGCCGCGACCACGTGGCGCGGTTCGCCGCCGCGCACATCCTCGGCGCGCCCGGCGACCTGCGGCTGTTCCCCGTCTCGGCGAACGGCCGGCCCGCCGCCGCGTCGTACATGCGCGACCCGGACGGCGTGCACCGCGCGCACTGCGTCCAGGTGCTGACGGTCGCGGACGGCCGCGTCGCGGGGATCGTGGCGTTCCTCGATCCGGGCCTGTTCCCCCGGTTCGGGCTGCCCGCCGAGCTGCCGTACGAGCCGCCGTCCGCGGCGGTGCCCGGCGGACCGGTTCCTTCCGGATCGGCGGCGGTCTGTACCCGGTGAGCGATCCGCTCCAAGGGAAGGGACCGGGATGCCGGAGATGACGAGCAAGACCGCGACCGGCCGGGAGGCGTCCGAGGCGGACGCCGTCCCGGCGGCGCGGCGGGTCTGGACGCTGGTGCTGGCGGGGCTGGGGGCGTTCCTGTGCTCCCTGGACGTGGTGGTGGTGGCGACCGCGCTGCCGGTGCTGCGCACCCACCTGGGCGCGAGCCTGTCCGACCTCGAATGGACGATCAACGCCTACAACCTCGCCTTCGCCTGCCTGATGCTGACGGGGTCGGCGCTCGGCGACCGGTTCGGCCGGCGCCGGATCTACGTGACGGGCCTGGCGGTGTTCACCGCGGCGTCCGCCGCGTGCGCGCTCGCGGGCGGCGCGGGCGCGCTCGTCGCGGCCCGGGTGGTCGAGGGCGGCGCGGGCGCGCTCGTCGCGGCCCGGGTGGTCGAGGGCGCCGGCGCGGCGCTGCTGCTGCCGCTGACGCTGACGCTGATCAGCGACGTGTTCCCGGTGGAGAAGCGCGGCGCCGCCATCGGGCTGTGGGGCGGGATCACCGGCCTCGGCGTGGCCGGCGGGCCGGTGCTGGGCGGCGCGATCACCGACGGCCTGGCGTGGCAGTGGATCTTCTGGATCAACGTGCCGGTCGGGCTCGTGATGATCCCGCTGTCGGCGACGCTGCTGCGGGAGAGCCGCGGACCGCGCCCGCACCTGGACGTGCCGGGCCAGCTCCTCGCGGGGCTCGGGATGTTCGCGCTGACGTGGGCGCCGGTGCGGGCGCCGTCGGCCGGCTGGGACTCGCCCGAGGTGGCGGGGTCGCTGGCGGCCGGGGCCGTGCTCGTGGCGGCGTTCCTGCTGTGGGAGCGCCGGGCCGCGCATCCGATGCTGCCGCTGGCGTACTTCCGGCTGCGCGGCTTCGCGTCCGCGAACGCGGTGATCTTCCTGCTGGCGGTGTCGCTGCTCGGCGCGCTGTTCATGATGACCCAGCTGTTCCAGGTCGGGCTGGGCGACTCCCCGCTGCAGACGGGGCTGCGGCTGCTGGTCTGGACGGGCATGCCGATGGTCGCCGCGCCGCTCGCGGGCGCGCTCGCCGACCGGATCGGGCCGCGGCCGCTGATGGCGGGCGGGATGGTGCTGCAGGCGGCCGGGCTCGGCTGGCTGGCGGCCGTGACGGCGCCGGACGTATCGTACGGGACGCTCGTCGCGCCGCTGGTGGTCGCGGGCGCCGGCACCGGCATGGTCTTCGCGACGACGGCCGGGGCGGCGACCGCCGCGGTGCCCGCGGGCGACGCGGGCGTGGCGGCCGGCACCAACACGGCGCTGCGCGAGCTCGGCGCCGTCTTCGGCATCGCGATCCTCGCCGCGGTGTTCGCGCACAGCGGCGGCTACGAGACGCCCGCCTCGTTCATCGACGGGTTCAAGCCCGCCCTGTGGGTCGCGTCGGCGGTGGCCGCCGCGGGAGTGGTCGCGGCGCTGTGCGTCCCGGCGAAGGCCCGCGCCGTCCCGGCGGATTCGGCGGCCTCGGCGGGGCCGCGTTCCGCCGCGTCCCGGTCCTAGGACCCGGCGGTCCGGGCGGGCTTCTCGAACAGCAGGCGGATGACGGGTTCGGCGGCGGCCTCGGGGTCGTCGCCGAGCTCCGCGGGCAGGGCGCCGCGGAGCCACAGCTCGGCGAAGCCGTGCACGATCGACCAGGCGGCGATCGGGGCGGTCAGGTCGCCGCGGGGGCGGCCCGGGGCGACGCTCCGGGCGCCGCGCACGAGCACGCCGTCGGCGCGCGCGCGTGCGGCGACGACCTCGGGATCGTCGGCACGGTACAGCTCGGGCCGGAACATGACCTCGAAGTGCGCGCGGTGGTCGATGGCGAAGCGGATGTAGGCGAGCCCGACGTCGTGGAAGTCGTCGCCCGCGCCCTCGAGCGCGTCGGCGAACAGCCCATAGCCCTCGGCGGCGACGGCGGTGAGCAGCCCGGCCTTGTCGCCGAAGTGGTGGGCGGGGGCGGCGTGCGAGACGCCCGCGCGGCGGGCCAGCTCGCGCAGGCTCCAGGTGGCCGGTCCCGACTCGGCGATCGCGCCCACGGCCGCCGCCATGATGGCGCGCCGCAGATCACCGTGGTGGTAGGCGTCGTCACTCATGCCGCCGATCCTATCTTGCCATTGACAAGTTCACGGCCGCGGAGGCAATCTGGCCATTGACAAGATTGCATCCGAGCGAAGGACCGTCCCATGCCGACCCTGCCCTGGACCCCCGTCCACGCCCCCGGCCCCGGCGCCGAGGTCACCGTCATGGCGTCCCGGCTCGAGGTGCGCTCGCTGCGCCACGTGCCGGGGTTCCTCCTCGCGTCGCTGTCCCTGCGGCGCCAGGCCCGCCGGTCCGACGGCGCGCACGGCGTCGCCCTGAAGGCCCAGCTGCTCGAACGGACGTTCTGGACGCTGTCCGCCTGGCGCGACGAGAAGGCGATCCGGGCCTACGCCGCGGCGGAGCCGCACCGGTCGACGATGCGGGCCAAGCGCGCGGTGATGCGCGACTCCACGTTCGTCTTCTGGCAGGCGAAGGCCGCCGACCTGCCCGTCACCTGGGAGGAGGCGCGGCGGCGCATCGCGGAGAGCCGAAGCCCCGGCGAGCGGCCGGGCCGCGGCTAGCCGGGCGGCTCGGCGTCATCGGCGAACGCGCGCAGGCCGGGCAGGTCGATGACGGTGATCCTGCGCCAGCCGGTGCGGATCAGGCCCGCCGCGCGCAGCCCCGTCATGGCCCGCGCGACCGTCTCGCGCGAGGCGTCCATCCAGCTGCCGAGCTCCTCCTGCGACAGCGGCGGCCCGATCACGATCGACCCGTCCGGCGCGGGCGGGACGTGCTGCGCCGAGCGCTCGGCGAGGTCGGCCAGCAGCCGCGCGAGCCGCTGCGTGCCGCGGCTGGTCACGTGCGCGCGCAGCCGCCGGTCGGAGTCGTCGATGCGCTGCACGAACGTGCCGGTGACGAGCATCCACACGTCCGGGTGCTCGTCCAGGAACCCGGTGAACCGGCCGGCCGGGACCACCAGCGCCCGCACCGGGGACAGCGCCGTCACCGTCGCCGAGCGGGTGCGGCCGCCGAGCACCGCGCTCTCGGCGAGCAGGTCGCCCGGCCCGCGCACGGCCAGCACCACGTCGTGGCCGTCCTCGGTGGACGAGGTCACCTTGGCCCAGCCCCGCTCGATGATGATCACGTGGTCGGACTCGTCGCCCTGGTAGACCAGCGGCGCCTTGACCGCGAACTGGCGGGGCCGCGCGGCGGCGCGCAGCGCGGTCCGCTGCGCGGTGTCGAGCGCGGCCCAGAAGCCGGGGCGGGGGACGGACGGGGAGGGCGGTGAGGAGGGGGTCGCCAAAAGTCGTCCTCCTTACCGGTCGCCGGGTACCTTGACATGCCCGCTGTCACCTGTTCGGTAAACCGCCCTGGCACGAGTTCGTCGGAGAGCCGCGCCCGTCATGGACGCGAGTGCGTCAGAGACCGGCCCGCGCCCCCACGCCCTCGAAGCTCAGGGCGGGGCGCCCTCCGGGATGGCCGACGGTGGCGCCGGCCGCCGCGACCGAGAACCGGGCGGCGCGCTCCGGCGGCTCCCCGCGCGCGAGCGCGGCGATCAGCGCGGCGGTGAGCGCGTCACCGGCACCGGTGGTGTCGGCGACGGGCGTCTCGTCCAGCGGCACGACGGCGCGGCCGCCCTCCCAGACGAAGACGTTCGCGTCCTCCACGGCCAGCGCGACCAGCACCGGGCCGCGCCGGACGAGGTCGGCGCCGAGCCGCACCGCCTCGTCCGCCGGACAGGCGGCGGGAGGTCCTCCAGGTAGCGCCAGCGGCCGTCACCGTCCACGAGGTCCACGATCAGGCCGGTCCGCGCGCCCTCGCGGCGCACCACGGCGGACACGTCGATGCCGTCGCGGACCGCTTGGCCGAGCGCGTCGCGACCGGCGTCGTCGTCGCCGACGACGCCGGCCAGCGCGGGCCGCATGCCGAGCTGCGCCAGCCCGACCGCCTGGTTGGCGCCCTTCCCGCCGAGCATCTCCCGGCGGCGCCGCACCCGCGCCGAGCCGCCCGGCCCCGGCACCTCGCCGACGACGAGCACCAGGTCGCGGGCGATCTGCCCCACGACGCAGACGTCCGGCCCGCCGCCGCTCACGCGCGCCGCGGCGGCTCGGCCTCGACGGTCAGCGCCCGGTGGTCGAAGCTGAAGTGCCCGGCGACCTTGAGCGCGTTCTCCAGCGGGTCCTCATAGGACCACGCCGCGTCCTCCGCGCCGTCCAGCGACCAGTACGTCGCCTCGCCCTTGTAGGGGCACACGGTCCGCTTCTCGCTGCGGGTCAGCAGCTCGCGGCGCACGTCGACGGCCGGGATGTAGATCCGGTTGGGCAGCCCCGTCTCCGACAGCACCTTCGGGTGCTCGGTCTCGGCGATGAGCTCCCCGTCCAGCAGCACCCGGACGTGCCGCGACGAGGCGCGGGCGTCCACCCGGTGGAACGGGTCCCGCAGGTGGCCGTGGACCCGCTCGTCCTCGTCGTACCAGGCGTCCATCGGGGCCCAGTAGAAGGCCATGTAGCCGCGCAGCCAGGACGACTCCGGCAGCGGCTCCGGGTACCCCCACACCGCGTTCTCCGCGACCCGGTCGCCGACGCGGATCGTCCAGTACGCGGCGTCGCCCTTGAACGGGCAGTGCGTGCTGTGGTCGGTCCGCTCCAGCAGATCGGTCCGCACGTCGTCCTCCGGGACGTACAGGGCGGGCAGCAGCCCCGTCTCGTGCAGCAGCCTGCCGCGTTCGGTGTCGAGCACGACCTCACCGCCGAAGCGGGCGTGCACCCGGCGCGGGAACTCGTGCATCAGCAGCCGGTGCTTCGGCCCGTCGATGCCGTAGTTGACGTCGCCGGGCGATCCGGCGAGGGGTCCTGGGGCGAAGGTCAGCGACATGCTCATCTCCCTGCGGGCCGGCTCGCGCGGCCGGCCCGTCCACGGAGTCGGCGTGCCCAACCGGGACCGCGCTCACACGCCCGACGGCATGGTCTCCAGCTCGCCGCGGCGCGCCGCCTCCAGGTGCAGCGGAGCGAGCGCGGAGGTGATCCGGAACCAGCACAGCGCGTCGTACCGCTCGGCGAGCCGCGACGGGACGTACTGGCGCGGATCGCGGTCGGGGTCGTAGACGACGCCGATCGCCCGCTGCCCGAGCGTCCCGGTGAGGAAGCCGGGCATGTCCCGTTCGGGCGGCACCACGAACATGCCGCGGTGCAGCTCCGACCGCGCGAGCACCTCCTCCAGCGACCCGTGCGCCGGCGGCGGGACGGTCATGACCTCCATCGGGTCGCCCCAGCTCGGCGCGGCGACCACCTCGCCGGGACCGCCCGCGAACCCCACGATGACGACCCGGTCGCGGCCGCGCCGCTCGCGGGCCAGCTGCCCGAGGTTCACCATGCCCGCGTCCGCCATGTCGGTGGCGCGCGCGTCGCCGACGTGGGTGTTGTGCGCCCACACGACCCCCTTGCCGGTCTGGCCGCCGTGGGTGTGGAAGTCCGTCAGCCGGTCGAGCGTGTCGGCCATGTGCACGTCGCGGACGTTCCACGACTCCGGCCCGCCGGCGATCATGGTGCGGTAGTACCGCTCGGCGCCCGCCGCGATCTCGGCGTTCTGCCGGACGTCCAGCTCCTCGTCGGGGTCCCGGGAGTCGCCGTGCGAGACCGGGCGGCGCAGCCGCGTCAGCAGCGCCATGACCTCCTCGGCGCACCCGTCCGGGACCAGCGAGGTGTTCCAGCCGTAGGACCGCGGGTCCTCGCCGTGCGGCTCGAAGCAGCGGTAGGCCTCCAGCGCCGTCGCCAGGTACTCGGGGCGGTGCTCGGCCAGGTGGTCGACGACGGCCCGCAGCGACTCCCACAGGCTGTAGACGTCGAGGCCGTAGAAGCCGGCCCTCTCGTCGGGCGGCAGGCCGGCGTTGTGCTCGCGCAGCCACCGGCAGAACCGGACGGTCTCCTCGTTGGCCCACATCCAGGTGGGCCAGCGCCCGAAGCCGTCCAGGGCGGTGCGCGGGTCCTCCGCGCCGCCGGGCGCCAGCGTGACCGACCGCCCGACCTCGCGGCAGTCCGGCCAGTCGCCCTCGACGGCCACGAAGGAGAAGCCGCGTTCGGCGATCAGCCGGCGGGTGATCGCGGCCCGCCACGCGTAGTACTCGTGGGTGCCGTGGCTGGCCTCGCCGATCAGGACGCACGAGGCGTCCCCGATGCGGTCGAGCAGCGGGTCCAGGTCCTCGGCGTACTCCAGCGGCAGCGCGGCCCCCAGCACGTCGTCCACGTCGCTCATCGTGTCCCCCTCCCCCAGGGTTCTCCCGCGACGGATTTCGACATTCCACTCAAATCGCTCGTTGCTGTCGCCGTTCCCCGGATCCCCGGATCGATGCACGCCGCCGGACCGATTCGGGCCCCTGCCCCCGGGTCCGGGGCTCGCGACCCCGCTCAGCCGCGCCGATGGGGACCGGCCGCACGCTCACGGTATGCGGAGGGCGACAGTCCGTAGGCGGCCCGGAACGCCCGGCTGAACCCCGCCGCGTCCGGCAGCCCCCAGCGGCTCGCGATCGCGCCGATCCGCAGGCCCGCCAGCGACGGGTCGGACAGCTCCCGGCGGCACCGCTCCAGCCGGAGGTCCCGTACGTACCGGGCCACCGTCGTGCCGGACGGCTCGAACACCCGGTACAGCTGCCGGACGGAGATGTGGTGAGCGCCCGCGATCGCGGCCGGGGTGAGGTCCGGGTCCCGCAGGTGCGCCTCGATCCACTCCTTGATCGCCCGGACCGCCGCGGCCTCCTCCGGGCCGGGACCGCGGCCCTGGGACCGGGCGGTGAGCCCGTCCGAGCGGGCGGGCCGGACGCGGAACGGGCCGGGGGCCTCGCGGATCGCGTGCCGCCCGAGGCCGGCACGGTCGCGTGCAGGGTGGTCCGAGGTGCTGACGAGCGCGGACATGACGCTCCTTCTCGCTGGGTGCGGGACCCCGGACGCACTCGCAAGGCTTCTACGGTCGGTCAGGAAGGTCAATGAGCGAGTCAGCACGACATCGGCGCCGTTCTTTGGGCAGTCGGCGCCAACGGCGGCGCCGTCCGGCGGTACGGTCACGGGCGGGCGAAGGGCGCGGTCCGGATCCGTCCCGCGGGTCCGGCGGGGACCGACCGGTACACAGACGTAACTGGAATCCCCCACGAAACGCGCAGGGAATGGATAGTCTCCCACCGATCACATTTGGTTAAGTAAGACAATCTGGAGCACCTGCCGCATGAGCGCTGCCAACCGGGTACAGGTCATCACACGGTGGGGGGCCATCGCCTTCATGGCGATCGCGGTCATGACCGCGACCGCGGGAGGCTTCGCCCAGTCCTACGCCGGTCTCTACCACTGGGCACTGGAACACGGCCTGCGCGGATGGAAGGCCGACTCGTTCCCGCTGCTGGTCGACCTCTTCATCATCGTGGGCGAACTCGGCCTCTTCCTGCTCGCCGTCGACGCCTTCGTGCTGCGCCGCCGCGACATGATGAGCTGGCTGGACTTCTTCCTGCCGCTCGCCATCGCCCTCGCGGGCTGGACGGCCAGCCTCATCTTCAACGTCGGGCACGTCGGGCACCGGTCGTTCTCCTACCAGGCGACCGCCGCGGTCCCGCCGATCGTGTCGATGCTCGGCCTGTTCGTCCTGCTGCGAACACTCCACCGGTACGTCTCGCGCCAATCCGACGAGGAGGAGGAGCCGAAGGCCGCCGAGCCCGCGCCGCGCGCCATCGCCGGCCCCGTCACGCTGCAGCAGATCACGCTGATGCCGCTGCGCAACACCGGGCCGTTCCCGCAGATCCAGGTGCCCGGACACTCCGGCAAGGCGATCGAGTCGGGCACGGCGAACGGCTCGGCGAACGGCTCCGCCGCCGCGACCCGCGAGGCCGAGCCCGCGGCCGCCCCGGCGCCGTCCTCCACCGCGGCCTCCCCGGCCGCGCCGCGCGAGCCCGAGCCCGCGCCCGACCCGGAGATGGCCGTGGTCAGCGCCGCCGCGCGCGGGAGCCTCAACGGCCGCAGCGCGGTCGGCGTCCCGCACGAGGAGACCGGCCCGGCCCCCGACCCGGAGAACCTGCGCACGATCGTCATCGACGTCCTCGAACGCCGGCACGGCGACATCGCCGCGACGCTGGCCGAGGTGCGCGCCGAGGGCTACAGCTGCGACGAGGCCGAGATCCGGCGGATCAGCGACAACCACTGGTTCCCCTACGCGGTGTACCGGCTGCTGGCCAAGCACCACGGTGACGGCGAGCTGGTCGCCAAGGAGCTGGGCGACCAGGGGATCGTCTACGACCAGGCGGCGCTGGACGAGCTCGTCCGCTCCTGGCGCGTCTGACCCTCCCGCACCACCGGCACCGCGAGCGCACCGCTCGTCCAGGGACCGGCCGTCCGTAAAGGCGGCCGGTCCCGTCCGTTTCCGGGGTCATCGCGGCCCGCGGACGGTTTCCCGGTGATCTGCGCCGTTCCCGTGCGACGCTGGACGCGCATCTCATGCCCATGCCGCATCAGCGATGCCGGGAGACCTCATGAAGACGCGACTCCTCGCGGTGGCCGCCGCGGCCGCCCTCGGCGGCGCCGCCACCGGCTACCTCCTCGCCCCGTCGGCCGGCGACGCCGCCGCCCGCCCGGCCGCCGCGTCCCGGGCCGCCGGAGCCCTGGCCACCGGGACCCTGCACGCCGCGCTGAACATGCCGGCGGGCGACCGCGCGAAGGCCGCGGCGCTCGGCTACGACCTGTTCGACGTGGACCCCGACGCCGGAGAGATCGCCTCGCTGCCGAAGGGCGGCCGGGCGCTGCTGTGGGTCGGCAACACCACCTGCGGCGACTTCCAGCAGAACAGCACGTCGGCGTTCGCCGACACGGTGAAGCGGTTCGCCGGGAACGACCGCGTGTACGGCTGGTACCTGTCGGACGAGCCGAACCCCGACCAGTGCCCCGGCATCGCCGGCGAGCTGCGGCGGCGCGCCGACATCGTGCACCGGTACGCGCCCGGCCAGAAGGCGTTCGCGTCGCTGACGGACTGGCCGATGGCCCCGCTGAAGCCGTCGGAGACCCACCTCGACCTGATCGGCCTCGACCCCTACCCGTGCCGCTCCGGGCACGACGGGTGCGACCTGAAGGCGATCGACACGATGGTGGGCCAGGCGACCCGGGCCGGGTTCACCCGGAAGATGATCGTGCCGGTGTTCCAGACGTTCGGGCAGTCCTGCAGCGACGGGGAGAAGAACTGGCGGCTGCCGGCCGCGGGCGAGATGAAGGCGATCCTCACCCGGTGGGACCGGCTCGTCCCGAGGCCCGCGTTCGACATCAGCTACTCGTGGGGCCGCCAGGACGCCTGGGCGTGCCCCGCGCTCGCCGACGCCGACGGCCGCGACGGCAACCCCGACCTGCAGTCGGTGATGAGGACGCACAACCTGCGCCGCACGGGTCCGGGCCTCCCCGAGCGGGACCCGGCGCCCGCACCGAGCCCCACCGCCACCGGCTCCTGCACCGACCCCGCGAAGGGGTAACCAGCCTGCACGGCGGAACCCCCCGGCCGCGGGAGGCGGCCGGGGGGTTCCGGGGCGGGGCTGTGCGGGGCGGCCGTGTCAGCGGCCGCCGGGCGGAGGACGGTCCTCTCCGCGGACTCCGCGGCTCACGAGGCGTCCTTACCGGCCTTCACCGGCTCCGGGGCGTCCGCCGCCGTGTCGTCGTGGACGTAGCGGCGGCCGCGCAGCAGCGAGGCCAGCGCCGCGATCAGCGACATCGCGATCGCCATGCTGAACACGATCACCAGGCCGTGGTGGAACGGGTCGGCGATCAGGTGCGGGAAGTACGACCGGCCGGTCAGCGTGGCGGCGTCGTGCGGCGCCAGCCGCGCCAGCGCGTGGAAGGGCTCCAGCAGGTTCTGGATCGGGTTGTAGCCGAGGAACGCGGCGAACAGCGTGCCGACCGGCGGCGTCCGGCCGACCTGCGCGGCGACGTCGGGCGAGACGCCGTGCGAGGTCAGCCCGCCGGTCAGCGTCCTCGGCAGCGAGTTCGACAGCCCGGCGATCATCAGCGAGAAGAACACGCCGATCGACAGCACCATGCCGGCGTTCATGAAGGTGGCGCGCATGCCGGACGCGGCGCCGCGCTGCCCGGCCGGCACCGAGTTCATGATCGCGGTGGTGTTGGGCGCGGCGAACAGCCCGGAGCCGACCCCGTTGAGGAAGATCAGCAGGGCGAAGACCCGGTAGTCGAAGTCGGTCGGGATCAGCAGCAGGCCGAGGAAGGCCAGCGCGGACAGCATGAGTCCGCCGGAGGCGAACGCGCGGGCCCCGTGGCGGTCGGACAGGTGGCCCGAGATCGGCCCGGCGACCAGGAACCCGAGGGTGAGCGGCAGCAGGTAGATGCCGGCCCACAGCGGGGTGTCCTCGTAGTCGTAGCCGTGCAGCGGCAGCCAGATGCCCTGCAGCCAGATGATCAGCATGAACTGCATGCCGCCGCGGGAGACCGCGGCGAGCAGCCCGGCCGCGTTCCCGGCCGCGAACGCGCGGATCCTGAACAGGTCGAGGTGGAACATCGGCTCGTCGACCTTGGTCTCGATGTAGCAGAAGACCGCGAGGACCACGACGCCGCCGATGACGCCCGCCAGCACCCACGGGTTCGTCCAGCCCATGTCGTGCCCGCCGTACGGCTGGATGCCGTAGGTGATCGCGGCCAGCAGCGCGGTCAGCCCGACCGCGAAGGTCGCGTTCCCGATCCAGTCGATCCGCGCGCGGACGGCGCGGGTGGCGGTCTCGACGAGGCTGCGGTAGGCCCAGACGGTCCCGATCAGCCCGATCGGGGCGGAGGCGAAGAACACCAGCCGCCAGTCGACCTCGCTGAGCAGGCCGCCGGCGACGAGGCCGAGGAAGCTGCCCGCGATGCCGGCGACCTGGTTGACGCCCATCGCCATGCCGCGCCGGCCGGCCGGGAACGCGTCGGTGAGGATCGCGGCGGAGTTGGCCATCAGCATGGCGCCGCCGATGCCCTGGAAGACGCGCCAGGCGATGAGCCAGACGGCCCCGGCGCCGCCGTGCAGCGGGTCCAGCCCGAGCACGATCGTCCCGACCGTGAAGACCGCGAAGCCGGCGTTGTACATCCGGACGCGGCCGAACATGTCGCCGAGCCGGCCGAGCGTCACCACCAGGACCGCGGAGACGAGCATGTAGCCCATCAGGATCCACAGCAGGTAGCTGACGTTGCCCGGTTCCAGCGGGTTCAGATGGATCCCGCGGAAGATGGCCGGCAGCGAGATGATCACGATCGAGGAGTTGACCGTCGCGAGCAGCATGCCCAGCGTCGTGTTGCTCAGCGCGATCCACGGATAGTGCTTGGTCGGCACGCGCTCCCCTCCCCAGAGATAGTTTCTTGCGCTAACTAATCATATGACGGCATATGTCCGCCAGCGCGGAAAACGGGTCGACCCTGTCACCATCCGGCCCGTACGTTCTCCCCCATGGCCGAGCGCATCGCCGTGCTGACCGGCGCAGGAATCTCCACGGACTCAGGCATTCCGGACTACCGGGGCCCGTCCGGGGTGTGGACCCGGGACCCCGAGCTGGCCCGCCTCTTCACCCGCAAGCACTTCGTCAACGACGCCGAGGCCAGGCGCCGCTTCTGGCGGACGCTCGACCTGCACGCGGGCGCCCGCCCCAACGCCGCGCACCGCGCGCTGGCCGGCCTGGAGAAGGCCGCGGCCGTGCGGATCCTCACCCAGAACGTCGACGGACTGCACCAGAAGGCCGGCTCGACGCCCCGCAAGGTGCTGGAGCTGCACGGCAGCATGGCCACCACGTCGTGCCTGCGCTGCCATGCCGGGTACGCGACCGCCGACGTCCTGGCGCGCGGCGAGGACGATCCGTCCTGCCCGGCCTGCGGCGGCGTGCTGCAGCCGTCGGTCGTGCTGTTCGGCCAGTACCTCGACGCGGACGTGCTGTCGCTGGCCGGGAACATCGCCCGCGCCTCGGAGGTGTTCGTGGCCATCGGCAGCTCGCTGACCGTGGACCCGGCGGCGCGGCTGTGCGCCGTCGCGGCCGAGTGCGGAGCCCGGCTGATCATCGTCAACCGGGATCCGACGCCCTACGACGACCTCGCCGACGAGGTCGTCCGGGAGCCGATCGGCGAGGCCGTCCCGGCGCTGTGCGCGCGGCTGGCGGCCGCCTGACCCGCCCGGCGCGCGAACCGCCGCCGGTTTCTGGGATCCTGCTGCTCACCCGGACGAGAGGACGAGATGCAGGGGACACGACACCGGCTGAGCCTGGACGACGAGCGGGTGCGGGAGTTCTGGCGGGAGCGGCGGGTGTGCACGCTGGTCACCGTCCGGCCGGACGGCACGCCGCACGCCGTGCCGGTGGGCGCGACGCTGGACGCCGACGCCGGGCTGGTGCGCGTGATCACCTCGGCGGACTCGGCGAAGGCGCGGCACGTGCGGGCCGCGGGCGCGGCGGGGCTGCCGGCCGCGGTGAGCCAGGTGGACGGCCGGCACTGGATCACGGTCGAGGGCCGGGCCGTCCTCAGGACGGACGCCGCCTCCGTCGCCGACGCCGAGCGCCGCTACGCCGAGCGGTACAAGCCGCCGCGCGCCAACCCGCGGCGGGTCGTGATCGAGATCGCGGTCGGGCGGGTGCTGGGCAATGTCTGACGGGATCACCCGGCCGGACCTGCGGGCGGACCTGCGTGAGGACGTCCCGGAGGAGGCGCCGGCGGCGCCGGACGTCTGGGTCGTCGGGATGGGCGCGGACGGCTGGGAGGGCCTCACCGAGCCCGCCCGGGACGCATTCCGCAAGGCGGAAGTGATCATGGGCGGGCCGCGGCAGCTCGGGCTGCTGCCGGCGCTGGACGCCGAGCGGGCGCTGTGGCCGTCGCCGATGCTGCCGGGGCTGCCGACGCTGTTCGAGGCGCACCGGGGCCGCCGGATCGCGGTCGCGGCGAGCGGCGACCCGATGTTCTACGGGGTCGGGACGACGCTGGTCCGGCTGCTGGGCGCGGACCGGGTGCGGGTGGTGCCGCACGCGTCGTCGCTGTCGCTGGCGTGCGCGCGGCTCGGCTGGCCGGTCGAGGACACCGAGGTCGTGAGCACGGTCGGGCGGCCGCTGTCGGTGCTGGGCGCGGTGCTGGCGCCGGGCCGGCGGGTGCTGGTGCTGAGCGCGGACGCGGACACGCCCGCCGAGGTCGCGGCGCTGCTGGACGAGCGCGGCTACGGCGGCAGCGAGGTGACCGTCCTGGAGCGGCTGGGCGCGGAGGACGAGCGCGTCGGCCCCGTCCCGGACGATCCGGGCGCGCTGAACGTCGTGGCGATCCGCTGCGAGGGGCCCGGGACGCCGGTCGTGCCGGGGCTGCCGGACGACTCCTACGACCACGACGGGCAGATCACCAAGCGGGAGGTCCGCGCGATCACCCTGGCGCGGCTGGGGCCGGTGCCGGGCGAGCTGCTGTGGGACGTCGGGGCGGGCGCCGGCAGCATCGGGATCGAGTGGATGCGCGCGCACCGCTCGTGCCGGGCGATCGCGATCGAGGAGCGGCCGCTGCGCGCCGCGCGGATCGAGGCGAACGCGCGGGCCCTCGGCGTGCCGGGGATCCGGGTCGTCGTCGGGGAGGCGCCCGCCGCGCTGGCGGGCCTCGGCGCGCCGGACGCGGTGTTCATCGGCGGCGGCGTCACCGCGCCCGGAATGGTGGACGCGTGCTGGGAGGCGCTGCGGCCGGGCGGCCGGCTGGTCGTCAACGCGGTCACGATCGAGTCGGAGCGGGTGGTGACGCAGGCGCGCGAGCGGCTCGGCGGCGACCTGACCAGGATCGAGATCGGGCGCGCCGGGGCGGTCGGCGGGTTCACCGGCTGGCGGCCGATGATGCCGGTGACGCAGTGGGCCGCGACGCGGGGGGACGGCCGGTGACCGTGCACTTCATCGGCGCCGGGCCGGGCGCCGCCGACCTGATGACCGTCCGCGGCCGCGACCTGGTCGCGGCGTCGCCGGTGTGCCTGTACGCGGGGAGCCTCGTCCCGCCGGAGGTGCTGGGGTGGTGCCCGGAGGGCGCGCGCCTGGTGAACACGGCGGGCATGGTCCTGGACGACATCGTCGCCGAGCTCGTCGCGGCGCACGGGCGCGGGCAGGACGTGGCGCGGCTGCACTCGGGCGACCCGTCGGTGTTCAGCGCGATGGCCGAGCAGATGCGGCGGCTGGACGCGGCGGGCGTGCCGTACGACGTGACGCCGGGCGTGCCCGCGTTCGCGGCGGCGGCGGCCTCGCTGGGCCGGGAGCTGACCGTCCCCGAGGTGGCGCAGACCGTGGTGCTGACCCGCACGTCGGCGCGGGCGACGCCGATGCCGCCGGGCGAGGACCTCGCGACGCTCGGCCGGAGCGGCGCGACGATGGTGCTGCACCTGGCCGTCCAGCGGATCGGGCCGGTGGTGGACGAGCTGGTCCCGAACTACGGCGCGGACTGCCCGGTCGCCGTGGTCGCCTACGCGTCCCGGCCGGACGAGGTGGTCGTCCGGGGCACGCTGGCCGACATCGCCGCGAAGGTCCGCGAGGCGGGCATCGAGCGGACCGCGGTGATCATCGTCGGCCGGGTCCTGACCGCCGAGAACTTCACCGACAGCCACCTCTACTCCGCCGCCCGCCGCCGCTGAGCGCGTTCACCGCGGCGCGGATCAGAAGCTGAGCGGGGTCAGGGGCCGGCGCGGCCGACGATCGTGCCAGCGCGGTCGATGACGACGACGTCGACGGCCACGGGCGCGCCGCGCAGGGTGGTCAGCGCGGTCTCGCGGGCGCGGGCCGCCACCAGGTCGCCCAGCGGGACGCCGGCACGCTGGCAGATCTGGAGCGCGTCCAGCGCGGTGTTCGCGCCCCGCACCCGCTCGGCGGTCTCCGGGTCTCCGACCATTCCGGCGAGGACCTCGAAGTCGACCTGGGACCGCTTGGAGTGCAGGTCGAGGTGGCCGGCGGCGAGCTTGGCGAGCTTGCCGACGCCGCCCGCGATCGTCAGCCTCGGCACCGGGTGGCGGCGCAGGTACTTCAGCACGGCCCCGGCGAAGTCGCCCATGTCGAGCAGCGCGTCCTCCGGGAGGCCGTACAGGTCGGCGGCCACCCTTTCGGACGTGCTGCCGGTCGCGCCCGCGACGTGCTCGCGTCCCATGGCCCGGGCGACGTCCACGCCGCGCCGGATGCTGTCGATCCACGCCGAGCACGAGTACGGGACGACGACGCCGGTCGTGCCGAGGATCGACAGCCCGCCGAGGATGCCGAGGCGCGGGTTCCACGTGCGGCGCGCCAGCTCCTCGCCGCCGTCGACGGAGATCTCCACGATGACGTCGGCGCCGCCGAGCACCTCGCGCATCATCCGGCGCGGCACCGGGTTGATCGCCGGTTCGCCGACCTCCAGCGGCAGGCCGGGGCGCGTGACGGTGCCGACGCCCGGTCCCGCGCGGAACACCACCCCGCCGCCGGGCGGGCCCGGCCGGACGGTCGAGCGGACGAGCGCGCCGTGCGTGACGTCGGGGTCGTCGCCCGCGTCCTTGACGATCCCGGCCGTCGCGAACCCGTCGCCGAGCTCCTCGACGGCCAGCGCGAACGCGGGCGTCTGCCCCTTCGGCAGCGTGATCTCGACGGGGTCGGGGAACTCGCCGGTGAGCAGCGCGGCGTGCGCCGCCTTGGTCGCGGCCGTCGCGCACGCCCCGGTCGTCCAGCCGTAACGGAGATCGCTCACGGCAATACCCTGGTGGCGTGACCCTGCCCGTGGAAGAGACCCCGCGCGTGGAAGAGCCCCTGCGCGTGCTGCTGCTCGGCGGCACCGGCGAGGCGCGGCGGCTGGCCGGGCGCCTCGCCGGCGATCCCCGCTACGACGTGATCAGCTCGCTGGCGGGCCGGACGGCCGACCCCGACCTGCCGCCGGGCCGCACCCGCATCGGCGGGTTCGGCGGCCCGGACGGGCTCGCGGCCTGGCTGCGCGACGAGCGGATCGGCGCGGTCGTCGACGCGACGCATCCGTTCGCCGCGCTCATGACCGAGTCCGCCGTGCTCGCGGCGGAGCGGACCGGCGTCCCGCTGCTGGTGCTGCGCCGCCCCGGCTGGACGGAGGGCCCCGGCGACGACTGGCGGCGCGTCCCATCGCTGGAGGCCGCCGCCGCGGACCTGCCCGGCGAGCGGGTCTTCCTGACCACCGGCCGCAAGAACCTCGCCGCGTTCGCGGGCGACGCGCGCCGCTGGTTCCTCGTCCGGTCCGTCGACCCGCCGGAGCCGCCGCTGCCGCCGCGGATGGAGACGGTCCTCGCGCGCGGCCCGTTCACCGTCGGCGAGGAGCTGGCGCTGATGCGCGAGCACGCGATCGACGCGCTGGTCACCAAGGACAGCGGCAGCGCGATGACGTCCGCCAAGCTCGCCGCGGCCCGGACGCTGCGGATCCCGGTGGTCATGGTCGACCGGCCGCCCGCCCCGGACGGCGTCCCGATCGCCGCGACGGTCGAGGAGGCGGCCGCGTGGCTCGACCGGCACCGGCCCGCTCATGAGGGGTAGCGGCGCGGTGTGAAGACGGTCGTGCGGCCGTCGCCGCGCTCGGCGACCGTCGTCTGCGACGAGCCGACCAGCAGCAGCGTGCGCATGTCGACGCCGTCCGCGTCGAGGTCGGCGAGCCGGACCACCCGGACGCTCTCCTCGGGGCCGCCGACGTCGCGCCCGATGACGACCGGCGTGTCCGGCGAGCGGTGCTCCAGCAGCACGTCGCGGGCCTTGGCGACCTGCTCCTTCCGGGTCCTCGACGCCGGGTTGTAGATCGCGATGACCAGGTCGGCGGCCGCCGCGGCGGCGAGGCGGGACGCGATGACGTCCCAGGGCTTCAGCCGGTCCGACAGCGAGAGCACGCAGTAGTCGTGCCCGAGCGGCGCGCCGATCCGGGACGCGACGGCGTTCGCGGCGGTCAGCCCCGGCAGGACCCGCACCGGGACGTCCTTCCAGCGGTCCTCGGCGGCGACCTCCAGCACCGCCGCGGCCATCGCGAACACGCCCGGGTCGCCCGACGACACCACCGCCACGCGGCGTCCCCGCTCGGCGAGCGCGAGCGCGAACTCCGCCCGCTCCGACTCGACCCGGTTGTCGGACGCGTGCCGCTCCTGCCGGGGGTTCGCGGGCACCCGCGCCAGGTAGGGGGCGTATCCGACGAGGTCGTCGGCGGTGGCGAGGGCGTCCTGCGCCTCGGGGGTGAGCCATTCGCGGCCCGCCGGGCCGAGCCCGACGATCGCGACCTCGCCCCGCCCCTCCCCCGGCGCGGCGGGTTCCGGCAGCTCGCGGCGCGTCCGCTCGTGCACGCGGCTCGGCAGGATCGCGACCGAGAAGTACGGGACGGTCTCCGGGTCGACCTCGGCCAGCGGCAGCGCCCGCTGCCCGTCGGTGGTGGCGCGCTCGACGTACCAGGCGTCGTCCAGGCGGCCCGCCTCGTCCAGGGCCGCGCGGACGCCGCCGAACGTCCGGCCGAGCTTCAGCACGGCGGCCGAGTCGGTGGCGGCGAGGCGGCGCGCCAGGTCGCCGGGCGGCAGCGTGCCGGGCAGGACGGTCAGCACCTCGTCGCGCTCGACCAGCGGGCGGCCCAGCTCGGCGGACGCGGCGCTCACCGACGTCACGCCCGGCACCACCGTCGTCGGGTACCGGCCGGAGAGCCGCTTGTGCAGGTGCATGTAGGAGCCGTAGAAGAACGGGTCGCCCTCGCACAGCACCACGACGTCGCGCCCGGCGTCGAGATGCTCGGCGAGCCGCGCCGCGCACCGCTCGTAGAACTCCTCCAGCACGGCCCGGTAGTCGTCGGTCCGCTCGGTGGTGACCGGGTAGATCAGGGCTTCCTCGATCTGCCCTTCGCGCAGGTGGGGGGCGGCGATGCGGCGGGCGATGCTGCGCCCGTGCCGCGCCGCGTGGTGCACGACCACGTCCGCGCCCTCCACGAGCCGGGCCGCCTTCACGGTGATCAGCTCGGGGTCGCCGGGGCCGAGCCCCACCCCGTACAGGTGTCCGGTCATCACTCTTCCTCGCTGGCGATGGCGTTGATCGCGGCGGCGGTCATCGCGCTGCCGCCGCGCCGCCCGCGCACCACCAGGTACGGCAGGCCGGACGCGGCGAGCGCGTCCTTGGACTCGGCGGCGCCGATGAACCCGACCGGGATGCCGAGCACGGCGGCGGGCCGGGGCGCGCCGTCCGCGACCATCTCCAGCAGCCGGAACAGCGCGGTCGGCGCGTTGCCGATCGCGACGACGGAGCCGCCGAGGCGGTCGCGCCACAGCTCCAGCGCGGCGGCGCTGCGGGTGGTGCCGAGCTCCGCGGCGAGCGCGGGCACGCGCGGGTCGCCGAGCGTGCAGACCACGTCGTTGTCCGCGGGGAGCCGCCCGCGGGTGACGCCCGCCGCGACCATCCGCGCGTCGCACAGGATCGGCCGGCCCGCCAGCAGCGCTTCGCGGGCGGCCGCGACGACGCCGGGCGCGTGGTCCAGGTCGCGCACCAGGTCGGTCATCCCGCACGAGTGGATCATGCGGACGGCGACCCGGGCGACGTCGTCCGGCAGCCCCGCGAGGTCCGCCTCCGCCCTGATGGTCGCGAACGACCGCCGGTAGATCTCCGCGCCGTCGCGGACGTAGTCGATCACTCGCTCCTCCGTGTCGTGGCGGCGGCCGCCGCCGTCGCCGTCAGGTCGTGGGACCGGGCGCGGACCTCGTCGCCGAGCCGCACCTCGTAGCCGCCCGGGACGGCCACGACCGCGACGTGCCGGTCGGCGGGGCGCCCGCACTGGCGCTCGCAGCCCGACCAGTGCACCGGCAGGCCGCCTCCGGCCCGGCGGGCCCGCGCCGCGTCCGCGCGCACGTCCGTGCGCGACTTCGCGCAGCCGGGACGGCCCGCGCAGGACGTCAGCCCCGCCCAGTCGGGTCCGGTGACCAGGCCAGGGAAGTGTGACATGTCCGCGATGCCGGGAATGACGACGCCCCGCCACGGAGTGACAATGATCTCCCCGGCGGCGCCCAGCCCGGCCGGGTCGAGGCGGCCGAGCGGGACCAGCCCGGAGAACGCCGTCCGCCCGTCCCGCTGCGGGATCTCGCCGAGCGGCGTCCGGTACGGGACCGCCGGGACCGGGACGGGTGCGCTCCTGCTCCCCGGCAGCGGGAGGTCGCGGCCGAGTTCGGCGAGCCGCCACTCGCTCGTCCGGACGCGCAGGAAGGCGCGCGCGGCGTCCAGCGCGAGGGCGGCGGCGTCCTCCGGGGCCGCCCGCAGGCCGCTGTCCGTCCCGGCGAGGACCAGGGCGAACGCGTCCGGCGCCACCGCGTACAGGCCGACGTCGGCGCGCAGCGCGATGACGTCGCCGCGCCCGTCGTCGACCGCGAACAGGAACCGGCCGGGCAGGCCGGAGAGGTCCGGGTCGGCGCACAGGCCCGCGTCCAGCGCCGCCACGACGGGCCGGGCGTCCAGCAGCCCCGAGCCGTCGCGCCCGGTCAGCACGCTGCCGAGGATGTTGCGGACGCGCTCGTGCGCGGCGGACGGCAGCAGCCCGGCCGCGTGCAGCCGCTCGCTCAGCTCGCTCTCCGCCCCGTCCGCGAGCCCTCTGATCTGCACGTTCGCTCGCGACGTCAGTTCGAGGAACCCGTCGCCCAGCTCCCGCGAGGCGGCGGCGAGGGCGTCGAGCCGCGGCCGCGTCAGCGCGCCGCCGGGCAGCCGGACGCGCGCCAGCCCCCCGTCGGCGGCGGCGTGCACCCGCAGAGCCCCCGGACACCGGTCCGGGCCGGAACGCGAAGTCGACACGCGAGGATCCTAAGGCCCGCTCCGAGGGCCCCGGCGACGCGATCTCGGGCGGCGGGCCGGGTCAGGAGGCCATCGCCGAGTCGCAGTGCCCGAGCCCCGAGAAGGTCGTCCGGACCGTCCCGTCGATGGCCCTGCCGAATGCGTCCAGGCCGTTCAAGCAGGCATAACGCGGTTCCCCGCTCGAGACGAGGACGAAGCCGACACCCGTGCCCGGCGTCTGCGGGATCGTGCGGGTGACCCGCATCGGCCTCCCCTCGGTGAAGGAGAACAGGACGGTGGCGTCCGGCCTCCGCATCATCCCGTAGCCGGAACGTCCGTCCGGACTCATGGTGACGGACGAGACGCCGCCCGGCGCGCGGAACAGGACCCGCCCCTCGCGCAGGCCCGATCCGCCGTCGCGGGTGTCGGTCGCGCGGACGGTGACGTTCTGGACGGCGGCGTCCTGCCCGGCCGCGGGAACGAGGTCGCCGAGGGTGTAGCCGAGCGTCCGGCCGTCGCGGGCCCAGACGATCTCGCCGACGACCGAGGGCCCGGCCGCGCTCCACGTGCGGCGGTTCCCCGTCGCGGTGTCGAGCACGGTCAGCGCGGCGCGCGCCGGGCTCGCGGGCGCCAGTGCGCGCGGCGGGTCCGCGGACCCCGGCGTGTGCGGCGGCTCCGGCGCGCAGGGCGCGGTCGTGTAGGCGAGCCGGTCGCCTCGGCGGTTCATCGCGAGGCCCGCGACCAGCGCGGGGGTGGTACCGCCGGGCATCGGCGCGAGCCCGGTCACGTGGCCGTCACCGGTCAGCCGGAACCGGAAGAGGCGTGTCTCGCACGGGTCGCTCCGCGAGGCGGCGACCACGAACCTGCCGTCCGGGCCGGCGAGGATCTCCTGCACCGCGCCGGCGGAGTCCGGCGGCCGTACCGCGTCGACCGGTCGCTCGGGCGCGCCCGTCCGGGGCATCGTGCGCACGTCGAGCCACGTCCCCTGGCGTCCCGCGGCGAGCAGGAAGCGCGGCGTCCGGTACGGGAAGCCCGCCGCCTCCCGCGGGGTCTCCCCGCCGACGGTCGCGCCGACCGCGGCGATGGCGGCGCCGACCAGGACCGCCAGCGCGGCGGGCGCCGCCCAGCGCCGGATCCGCCACGAGACCGGCTCGCTCTCTCGCTGCATCGGAAGATCGTCCCATGGCGGGCGGCGCCCCCGGGCGCGCCGGGGCGGCGGGAATCGGGTTAGGGTGTGGGCGGCGACAAAGGAGGAAGCCGGTGCGAATCCGGCGCGGTCCCGCCACTGTCACCGGGGAGCGGACCCCACCGAAGGCCACCGTGCGAGCGGGAAGGCCGGGGCGAGCGCCGATCCGGGAGCCAGGAGACTCCGTGCCGCCACTCCGCCCCTTTGCGGCGCAAGCCCGAGGGTCTGGGGGTCCGCCCCCCAGCGGAGGCACTGTCTGACCTGCGATTCGGGGCGAGGACCCCGGGTGAGGACGCGATCCGCGTGATCCTGCTGCTGTCCACCTCGGACACCGACCTGCTCAGTGCGCGCGCGAGCGGCGCCGACTTCCGGCTCGCCAACCCGGCCCGCACGTCCGTCGACGACCTGCCCGCGCTGGTGGACGGCACCGACCTGGTGGTGGTGCGGCTGCTGGGCGGGAGGCGCGCGTGGGAGGAGGGCCTCGACGCGCTGCTCGCGGGCCCGCGCCCGGTGGTGGTGCTCAGCGGCGAGCAGGCGCCGGACGCCGAGCTGATGGAGCTGTCGACCGTTCCCGCCGGGGTGAGCGCCGAGGCGCACGCCTACCTGGCGCACGGCGGTCCCGGCAACCTCGCCGAGCTGTTCGCCTTCCTGTCCGACACGGTGCTGCTCACCGGGTTCGGCTTCGCTCCCCCGGCCCCCACCCCGACGTGGGGCGTGCTGGAGCGGGAGCGCACGTCGGACGAGGGACCGGTCGTCGGAGTCCTGTACTACCGCGCCCATCACCTCGCCGGGAACACCGCGTTCGTCGAGGCGCTGTGCGCGGCGATCGAGGCGAAGGGCGGGCGGGCGCTCCCGGTGTTCTGCGCGTCGCTGCGCACCGCCGAGAAGGAGCTGCTGGACACGCTCCGGCGGGCGGACGCGCTGGTCGTCACCGTGCTGGCGGCGGGCGGCACGAAGCCGGCGTTCGCGGGCGCGGGCGGCGACGACGAGGCGTGGGACGTCGGCGCGCTCGCCGAACTGGACGTCCCGATCCTGCAGGGCCTCTGCCTGACCAGCGAGCGCGCGGCGTGGGAGGCCAACGACGACGGGCTGTCCCCGCTGGACACCGCGACGCAGGTCGCCGTGCCGGAGTTCGACGGCCGGATCATCACGGTGCCGTTCTCGTTCAAGGAGACCGACGAGGACGGCCTCAGCGTCTACGTCGCCGACCCGGAGCGGGCCGCGCGGGTCGCGGGGATCGCCGTGCGGCACGGGCGGCTGCGGCACGTCCCGGCGCGGGACAAGCGGGTCGCGCTGATGCTGTCGGCGTACCCGACCAAGCACGCGCGGATCGGGAACGCGGTCGGGCTCGACACCCCCGCCAGCGTGGTGAGGCTGCTCGCCGAGATGCGCGAGCGCGGCTACGACGTCGGTGACGCGCTGCCGGGCGAGGGCGACGCGCTCATGCACGCGCTCATCGCGGCGGGCGGCCAGGACCCCGACTGGCTGACCGAGGCGCAGCTCACCGGCAACCCCGTCCGCATCCCGGCGGCGCGCTACCGGGCCTGGTGCGCGACGCTCCCGCAGGACCTGCGCGACGGCATCGAGCGGCACTGGGGGCCGCCGCCGGGCGAGCTGTTCGTGGACGACTCGCGCGACCCGGACGGCGAGATCGTGCTCGCCGGGCTGCGGTCCGGGAACGTCGTCGTGATGGTGCAGCCGCCGCGCGGGTTCGGCGAGAACCCCGTCGCGATCTACCACGACCCCGACCTCCCGCCGAGCCACCACTACCTGGCGGCGTACCGGTGGATCGCGGACGGGTTCGGCGCGGACGCCGTCGTCCACGTCGGCAAGCACGGGAACCTGGAGTGGCTGCCCGGCAAGTCCGCCGGGATGTCGGCGTCCTGCGGGCCGGACGCGGCGGTCGGCGACCTGCCGCTGGTCTACCCGTTCCTGGTGAACGACCCGGGCGAGGGCACGCAGGCCAAGCGGCGCGCGCACGCCACGCTCGTCGACCACCTGATCCCGCCGATGGCCCGGGCGGAGAGCTATGGCGACATCGCGCGGCTGGAGCAGCTCCTCGACGAGCACGCGAACATCGCGGCGCTCGACCCGGCGAAGCTGCCCGCGATCCGCGCGCAGATCTGGACGCTGATCCAGGCCGCCCGCCTCGACCACGACCTCGGCCTGGACGACCGGCCGCACGACGCCGAGTTCGACGACTTCCTGCTGCACGTGGACGGCTGGCTGTGCGAGGTGAAGGACGTCCAGATCCGCGACGGCCTGCACGTCCTCGGCGCCGCCCCGGCCGGGGAGACGCGCGTCGACCTGGTGCTGGCGATGCTGCGGGCACGGCAGATGTGGGGCGGGTCGGTGACGCTGCCCGGCCTGCGCGAGGCGCTCGGTTTGAAGGACGGCGCCGCCCGGACCGAGGTCGACGCCGTGGAAGAGCGGGCGCGGGCACTGGTCGCCGCGATGGAGGAGCGCGGCTGGGACCCGGCCGCCGCGTCCCAGGTCGCGGAAGGGGTCGCGGACGGGCGGGTCGCGGACATCCTGCGGTTCGCCGCGACGGAGATCGTCCCGCGGCTGGAGCGGACCCGCGACGAGATCGGCATGGTGCTGCACGCCCTCGACGGCGGGTACGTGCCGGCCGGGCCGAGCGGGTCCCCGCTGCGCGGCCTCATCAACGTGCTGCCGACCGGCCGCAACTTCTACTCCGTCGACCCGAAGGCCGTCCCGTCCCGGCTCGCCTACGACACCGGGCGCGCGATGGCGGACTCGCTGCTGGACCGGTACCGGGAGGACACCGGCGAGTGGCCGCGGTCGGTCGGGCTGTCGGTGTGGGGCACCAGCGCGATGCGCACGTCCGGCGACGACATCGCCGAGGTCCTCGCGCTGCTCGGCGTCCGGCCGGTGTGGGACGAGGCGTCCCGCCGCGTCACCGGCCTCGAGGCGGTGCCGCTGGACGAGCTGGGCCGCCCGCGCATCGACGTGACGATCCGGATCAGCGGGTTCTTCCGCGACGCGTTCCCGCACGCCGTCGCGATGCTGGACGACGCCGTGCGGATCGCGGCGGACCAGGACGAGCCCGACGACATGAACTTCGTCCGCGCGCACGTGCGGGCGGACCTCGCCGAGGGCGGCGACGAGCGGCGGGCGACGCTGCGGGTGTTCGGGTCGCGGCCGGGCGCGTACGGGGCGGGCATCCTGCCGCTGATCGACAGCCGCAACTGGCGCGACGACTCCGACCTCGCCGAGGTGTACGCGGTGTGGGGCGGCTACGCCTACGGGCGCGGCCTCGACGGCGTCCCGGCGCGCGGCGACATGGAGAACGCCTACCGGCGGATCAGCGTCGCGGCCAAGAACACCGACACCCGCGAGCACGACATCGCCGACTCCGACGACTACTTCCAGTACCACGGCGGCATGATCGCGACGGTGCGGGCGCTGACCGGGAAGGCGCCGAGGGCCTACATCGGCGACAGCACCCGCCCGGACGCCGTCCGCACCCGCACGCTGGACGAGGAGACGTCCCGCGTGTTCCGCGCGCGCGTCGTCAACCCGCGCTGGCTCGCGGCGATGCGGCGGCACGGCTACAAGGGCGCGTTCGAGCTGGCGGCGACGGTCGACTACCTGTTCGGCTACGACGCGACCGCCGGGGTCGTCGCCGACTGGATGTACGAGAAGCTCGCGCGGACGTACGCGCTCGACGCCGAGAACCAGGCGTTCTTCAACGAGTCGAACCCGTGGGCGCTGCACGGCATCTCCGAACGGCTCCTCGAAGCGGCCGACCGCGGCATGTGGGAGCACCCGGAACAGGACACCCTGGACGCCCTGAAGCGCCTCTACCTGGAGGTCGAAGGCGACCTGGAGGATTCCGACTGAGCGGTGCCGGCCCGGGTCCCGTGGCGGCGGCCGGCGCAGTCAGGGCGGGTCAGTCGAGGAGGCGTGCGGCGAGCGCGCGCAGTTCCCTGTCCTCGGCGAAGCCCCGCCACCCGCCGTTGTTGCGGTGCCGCCGGTCGGAGTCGAGGATCTCGCGCACCGCCCAGCCGCCGGGCACGGCGCCCCCCATGTCGGCCAGGTACCGCATCGCCGCCCACCGGAACGGCAGGTACTGGCCCCGCGCCAGGTCGTACGCCGCGCCGCACAGAACGTCCGCGGCGGTGTCCACGTCGCCGGTGACCCCGTGGTAGGCGTTGGCCGCCTCCGTTCGCGCCCAGTCGTCACTGGACTTCATGAGCATCCGGAAGTGGTCGGCGTAAGCGGCGCCGTGCGCACCGAGATCGGCGAGGAACCGCAGATCCCGGCCCGGGTACCGCTGGTCGAGCAGGGCGTCCGCGACCTCGAGCAGCGGCGCCGGATCACCCGTGACCTTGAAGAACGCCCAGGGGAGCGCGAACCTCCGCTGCCCCGCGATCCGCTCGTCGCGGTGCTCCCCGCGCTGGGACAGCGCGTCCGCCGCATCGGCGGCGGCTGGCCCGATCGCGCCGATCGCGATCGCGGCCTGCGCGGCCGCCTCGGTGTCGAGCAGCCGGACGAGTTCGGGCATCGCCGGCGCCGCCGGCGGCCCCCACTCCTGCAGCACCCGCGCGAGGGTGCGGCCGGAGTCGACGCCGTCCATCCGCGCCCGGATCGCGGGGAGGAGGTCGTCCGCGTGCCCGCCCAGCGGGGCGAGCGAATGGAGGATGGACGGCGGCGAGGTGGTCAGCACCGAGCCCGTGAACGCGTCGACCATCGGCGGCGTCCCCGCGAGCCGTTCCACCAGGTAGGGGACGCAGCGCGGGTCCTTGCGCCAGGCGAGGCCCCATGCGGCGAGGTCGGAGACCCGCTCGTCGCCGTACCGGGACAGCGGCGCGCCGTCGCCGAGCCGGTCGGCGAGCAGGTCGGGGTCGCCCTCGTCCAGTCCCGCGGTCAGGAGGACGGCGTAGGAGCGCGCCGCCGGAGACGCGTCGGCGCAGAGGGCGGACACGCCGGGCAGCAGGCGCTCCACCGGCGACCGCAGCTCGCTGAGCAGGTGCGCGGCGAGGCGTACCGCGCCGATCCTGAGGTCGGCATCGGCGTCGCCGAGGAAGGCGGCGCACAGGTCGAGGCGCGCGGACGGGTCATCCTCGATCCGCCCCGCGATCCAGCCGAGCAGGCGGGCCGCGCCGCCGCCGAAGTACGAGACGAGGTCGGGGCTCGACCCTCCGACCCACGGGACGTCCCGCCAGACCGCGATGTCGCCGCGGAGCGCCTCGACGGCCACGGCGAGGTCCGGGCGCTGCGCTCCGACCGCCGCCGAGAGCGCCGTCTCGGCGGCGAGCCGGAGCTGCGGGTCGTCCGATGTGCGCAGGTCGCGGAGCCAGAGGAGCGTCTCGGGCAGCACGCCCACCGTGCAGCCGGGCGCCAGGTCGCCCGCGGCGAGGGCGAGCCCGAGCCGCGCCGCCGCGTCGTCCTCGCCGTCCCACCTGGCGCGCAGCGCCGGGACGACCGCGTCCGCGTCGCTCACGGCGGCCGACAGGGTGCTCGTCAGTTCCCGCCGGACGGCGACGTCGGGATCGCCCAGCAGGGCGAGGAGCCGTGGCAGCGCGGCGGCCCAGGCGTCCGGCCAACCGGCGTCGACGCGCGGGATCGTGTTCGCCTCGTGGACGAGCCGTCCGAGCAGTTCCAGGAGGCCGATCCGGTAGGCCGTGTCCGGCGATGAGACCAGCTCGACCAGGTACGGCAGGGCGGCGACGGCGGCGTCGCAGACGAATCCGCCCTGGTGGTAGAGCCGGCTGTCGAGGCCGTCCACCGCTTCGACGTTCTCCGCGGCGGCGCGCAGGAGGCCGGGGACGTCTTCGGCGGAGCCGTAGGCGTGCCGCAGAGCGGACCAGTCGATCTCGTCCAGACCCCGGAGAAGCGTCACAGAACGGAGATCATTCCACGGAACCGGTGTAGGCGGCGATGGTGCGGTCCGCGCGGGCGCGGGCGTCGGCCTCGGCGGTCCCGGAGGCGGCGTCCGCGGCGTACCAGCCCTCCGCGCAGCCGGTCATGAAGTCGCGGGCCTCGTCGGACGCCTGCCACTCCGGACCGAGGTCCGCCGGGACGTCCTTCCCGGTCGACAGGTGCAGGGAGAGGCCGAGCAGGCCCATGTCCCAGCCGACGCCGACGGCCCCCGGGCCGAACTGCTCCCAGTGGTCGTCGACGTGGGTGATGTGCTCCAGCTCGAACCGGGTCCGGTCGCCGTCCTCGGGCGTCAGCCGCACCTCGATCCAGCTGGTCTGCCCGGCGAACTCCCAGGTGGCGAAGAAGCTCTTGGGCGGGTCGCAGCGCTCGACGGTGCCGCCGGCGTTGCCTTCGAGCTGGTACCGGCCGCCGGGGCGCAGGTCGCCCGAGACGGGCAGGAACCAGCGCGGGATCCGCTCGACGTTGGTGACGGCGTCCCACACGTCCTCGACGGGGGCGGCGTAGGTCTGGCTGATGACGACGGCGCGGGCGGTGCCGGCCTCCATCTCGCGCTCGCCGACGCGGCGGCGCACGGCGTTGATCTGCCCGGTCACTTCGATCATGGTTCCTCCTCGGTCCGGCGTGCGCGCCGGCCCCTGGCGATCTCGGTGGCCAGGGCGTCCAGATGCGGCGTCCAGTAGCGGCGGAAGCGGTCGAGCCAGGCGTCGATCTCCTGGAGCGGCGCGGTGCCGACGCTGTAGAGGCGCCGTGTCCCGTCCGGCCGGACGACCGCGAAGCCCGCCTCCCGCAGCACCCTGAGGTGCTGCGATACGGCGGGCTGCGAGATGCCGAACTCCTCCCGGACGACCGACGACACCGCGCCCGAGGACCGCTCGCCGTCGGCGAGCAGTTCGAGGATGCGGCGCCGGACCGGGTCGCCCAGCACATCGAAGGCGTGCACGGCCCTCAATATATGGCCTCGGCTTATATAAGCCAAGCCTTAAACAATGAGGGCGGGCACGGGTCCGCAGGTCAGCGTCCGGCGAGGAGGTCCTCGAACGGGACGGGTTCGTCGTACGGGTCGGCCTTCGCGGCGGCGGGACACCCGGCGATCGCGGCGGCGAGCTCGGCGCCCGCGCGGGCGATGCGGTCGGGCAGCCCGCTCTCGGCGCTCCCCCAGTCCTCCGACGCCGCGAACACCGCCGTCGGCATGGCGTTCGCGCGCAGGTAGGCGAACAGCGGGCGCATCGCGAAGTCGATGGCCAGGGAGTGCCGGGCGGTGCCGCCGGTCGCGCCGAGCAGCACCGGCCTGCCCTCCAGGTCACCGCGCTCGATCACGTCGAAGAACGTCTTGAACAGGCCGCTGTAGGACGCGTTGAAGACCGGCGTCACCGCGATCACCCCGTCCGCGCCGGTCACCGCCTGGACGGCGGTGCGGAACTCCCCCGACGGGAAACCGGTCAGGTTCGCGTCGACCATCGCGTGGGCGTGGTCGCGCAGCTCGACGGTCTCCACGGCGACGTCGCCGCCGAGCGCCTTCGCGGCCGACTCGGCGAGGCGGTCGGCGAGCAGCCGCGTGGACGACGGCTGCCCGAGCCCCGCCGAGACCACGGCGAGCGTCGTCATCGGGCCACCTCCGCGTTCTCCTTGGCCGCGACCAGCGCGGCGTGCGTCGGCGCGGTCGCCGGGACGTGCGCGGGCCGCAGCGCCTCGAACTCCTTGCGCAGCACCGGGACGACCTCCTCGCCCAGCATGTCGATCTGCTCCAGGACGGTCTTCAGCGGCAGTCCCGCGTGGTCCATCAGGAACAGCTGCCGCTGGTAGTCGCCGAAGTGGTCGCGGAACGTCAGCGTCCGGTCGATGACCTGCTGCGGGCTGCCGACGGTCAGCGGCGTCTCGCGGGTGAAGTCCTCCAGCGACGGGCCGTGCCCGTAGACGGGCGCGTTGTCGAAGTAGGGCCGGAACTCGCGGACGGCGTCCTGGGAGTTCTTCCGCATGAACACCTGGCCGCCGAGGCCGACGATCGCCTGGTCGGCGGACCCGTGCCCGTAGTGCTCGTAGCGGCGCCGGTACAGGCCGATCAGCCGCTGGAAGTGGTCGGTGGGCCAGAAGATGTGGTTCGCGAAGAACCCGTCGCCGTAGTAGGCGGCCTGCTCGGCGATCTCCGGGCTGCGGATCGAGCCGTGCCACACGAACGGGGGCGCGCCGTCCAGCGGGCGCGGCGTCGAGGTGAACGACTGGAGCGGCGTGCGGTACTTGCCCTCCCAGTCGACGACGTCCTCGCGCCAGAGCCGGTGCAGCAGGTGGTAGTTCTCGATGGCGAGCGGGATGCCGTCGCGGATGTCCTTGCCGAACCAGGGGTAGACGGGCCCGGTGTTGCCGCGCCCCATCATCAGGTCCACCCGCCCCTCCGCGAGGTGCTGGAGCATCGCGAAGTCCTCGGCGATCTTCACCGGGTCGTTCGTGGTGATCAGCGTGGTCGAGGTGGACAGGATCAGCCGCTCGGTGCGCGCCGCGATGTAGCCGAGCATCGTCGTCGGGGAGGACGGCACGAACGGCGGGTTGTGGTGCTCGCCGGTGGCGAAGACGTCGAGCCCCGCCTCCTCGGCCTTGAGCGCGATCGCGACCATCGCCTTGATCCGCTCGGCCTCGGACGGGGTCCGGCCGGTGGTCGGGTCGGTGGTGACGTCGCCGACCGTGAAGATCCCGAACTGCATACCGGCCTCCAAGTAGTAGAAGTTTCAATTACCCTACCGAACCCCGGCCCCCGCCCCGCTATTCCGGTCCTCGGCCCCCCGCTACGGCACGGACCGCTCGAGCGCCTCCAGCAGCCAGAAGTGCAGCGCGCCGAGGGTCGCCGGCTCCCCCGTGACCAGGCGGAACAGCTCCCAGTACCGGGCGACGCGGGGATCGCGCTCCACCTCGGAGTCGCGCAGGATCACGCGCCGGAACCCCGGCGTGTCCCTGGCGCTCCTCCCAGCGGCGTGGGCGTCGACGAACCGGTCCAGCGCCGCGCCGGGGCCCGGCGCCGCCCCCGCCAGGACCAGCGGCGCCGCCAGCTCCATCGCCTCGCTCATTCCGGCCAGCAGCGACTCCTCGTCGCCCACGGCCCGCACGTTCGACCGCGCCTGCTCCAGCAGCCTGCGGTTCAGCGACCGGTCCCCGGTCAGGACGACCATCTCGGCGTACGCGACCACCTGCGCCGGGGACGGGTCGGCGGGCGGCGGCGGGACCACCCGCTCCAGGAACGCCTCGACCCGCTCGTCCGGCAGCGGCGCCATGATCCGGCGCAGCCAGAACTCCACCAGCGCGGCGCGCGCGGCACGGCCGTCCTCGGCGGCCGCGAGCAGGTCCAGCCGCGCCGCCCGCCGGTCCGCCGGCGCCGCCTCCACCGCGCCCAGCGCGGCGCGACGCCAGGCCAGCGCCGACATCTCCGCCTCCAGCGCGGCCCGCTCGGCGGCCACCGCCTCGCCGAGCGACCGCTCCCCCGTCAGGACGGCCGCGATGGCGGGCAGGCCGAGCCCGAGGCCGCGCAGCCGCCGGACGAGCCGCAGCCGGTCGGCGGCCGCCGCGTCGAACCGGCGGTGCCCGCCGGCGCTGCGCGCCGGTTCGAGGATCCCCTCGTCGCAGTAGAACCGGATCGTGCGGACGGGCACGCCGGTCAGCGCCGCCAGATCACCGATGCCGAGGGACCCCGGTCCTGTGGCGCCAGTCACAGTCACTTGAACCTCCACCGGGCTGGAGTTCCTACGGTACGGGCACGACGTCCACGAGGAGGGAGCGAACATGGACGACACGGTGCTCGGCGCCCACCGCATCGCCGAGGCGCTGCGCGAGCACACCGGAGGGATGGCGGGGGCCGTCGCCGGCGCGGACCCGGACACCGCGGTGCCGACCTGCCCGGACTGGACCCTGCGCGATCTCGTCGGTCATATCGGCCAGGCGCACCGGTGGGCCGCGGGGTTCTTCCGGGCCGGCGAGACCGACCTGGTCACGGAGCTGCCCCGGACCGCGCCGGGCGCGCCGGAGGACTGGCCCGGCTGGCTGCGCGCCGGCGCGGACGACCTCGTCCGGGTCTTCGAGGCGGACCCGGACCGCACCGTCGCGCACCCGCTCATGGGCCCGCGCCCGGCCGCGATGTGGCTGCGGCGGATGCTGCACGACACGGTCGTCCACCACGCCGACGCCGCCCTCACCGCCGGCGTCCGGTACGAGGTGGCGGCCGATGTCGCCGCCGACGGGATCACCGAGTGGCTGGGGCTGCTGTCCGAGCCCGCCGCCGCGGAGCTCCAGCCGCGGCTCGCCGAGCTGCGCGGGCGGGGCGAGACGCTGAGCCTGCGCCCGTCCGAGCCGTCCGTGCCCGGATGGGTGATCACCCGCGCGCCGGACGCGATCCGCTGGGAGCGCGCCGACCGGGACGGCGACATGACCATCGCCGGGCCCGTCCGGGACCTCCTGCTGGTGTTCGCGCGGCGCCTCCCGCCGGACGGCGCGGAGGCGAAGGTGGCCGGCGACCGGGCGCTGCTGGACCACTGGCTCGCCCGCACGGCGTTCTGACCTCCACACTGGGGCGATGGGGGACGAGCGGGACGAGTGGCAGGCCGACCCCCGCCGGGACGGCCTGGCCGCGTTCGCGGCGGTCGAGGACGACCGCGCCGGATCGCATCCCGGCGTCCGCCATGTCCGGGCCCTGGGGACGGTGTACCGGTTCGACATCCACCACCCGGGCGACGTGGACATCCATCCCGACCGGCAGCGCCAAGAGGTGCGAGGCATGCGGGGGCCGGACGGGCGGGAGCGCCGCGTCGCCGAGGGTGAGACATGGCGGTTCGCCTGGTCCTGGTACCTGACGGGGGCGCTGCGGGCGACGGCGGCATTCACGCACGTCCAGCAGTTCTTCGCCTCGGTCCCCGGCGGCGGGCCGGGCGGCGGACCGGTGCTGGTGACGTCGCTGCGGCGGCGCGGCGGCCGCGACCTGCTGGAGCTGAACGCGATCCGGTCGGGCGTGGTCGTCGGCGCCGCCGACCTCGGCCCGCTCCGCGGCCGGTGGATCGGCGTCGGGATCGAGGCGCGGTTCGCCGCGGCCCCGCACGGGCGCGTCCGCTGGACGATCACGGCCGCCGGGCCGGGCGGCGCCGGGGACGCGGTCGTCGACGTCGAGCGCGGCGGGCTCGACCTGCGCCCCGGCGCGGCGGGCGTCTCCCCCAAGTGGGGCGTCTACCGGTCGCTGAAGGACCCGGCGCGGCTCGGCGACGCGCACCTCCTCATCAAGGATCTTCGTGCCCGCCGATTGCGGCATTTCGGGTGACCGCGGCGATACGGTGCAGGGGCGGCGCCGGAACGGGCCGCCCGGAAAGCCCCCGCGGCCACCGGAGACCCCTGAGGAGGAACCGTTGAGCCAGCCTTCGACCGTCCCCGGGTCCCTGCGCGACGACGCCGCCGCCCTGCAGGACGACCTCGCGCGGCTCCGCGGCGCGCTGCACCGCGAGCCCGAGCTCGGCCTGGACCTGCCGCGGACCCAGGAGAAGGTGCTCGCGGCCCTCGACGGGCTCCCGCTGGAGATCACCACCGGCGAGCGGCTGACCTCGGTGACGGCGGTGCTGCGCGGCGCCCGCCCGGGCCCGACGGTGCTGCTGCGCGGCGACATGGACGCGCTCCCCGTGACCGAGCGCGGCGACGCCGCCGTGGTCTCCCGGGTCGACGGGGTGATGCACGCCTGCGGCCACGACCTGCACACCACGATGCTGGCGGGCGCGGCGCGCCTGCTCGCGGCCCGGCGCGACGACCTCGCGGGGAACGTCGTGTTCATGTTCCAGCCCGGCGAGGAGGGCCTCGGCGGCGCGCGGATCATGATCGAGGAGGGCGTGCTGGAGGCGTCCGGCGAGCGCCCCGTCGCCGCGTACGCGCTGCACGTGTTCTCCGCGGCCCTGCCGCAGGGGATGTTCGTGACCCGGGGCGGGCCGATCATGGCGGCCGCGGACCGGCTGCGGGTCACCGTCCGGGGCGTGGGCGGGCACGGGTCCATGCCGCACCTGGCGAAGGACCCGCTGCCGGCCGCCTGCGAGATGGTCACCGCGCTGCAGACGATGGTGACCCGCGCGTTCGACCCGTTCGACCCGGTGGTGCTGACGATCGGGTCGTTCCACTCCGGCACGATGGACAACGTGATCCCGGACGAGGCGAGCTTCTCCGGCACCGTCCGGTCGTTCTCCCCGGCGTCGCACGAGAAGCTGAAGGAGCGGACGGTCGAGCTGGTGCGGGGCCTCGCGAAGGCGCACGGCCTCGACGTCGACGTCAGTTACGTCCAGGACTACCCGGTGACGGTCAACGACGGCGCCGAGGCCGCGTTCACGGCGGACACCATCCGGGAGGTGTACGGGGAGGACCGCTACTTCGACTCGCCGCAGCCGTTCCCCGCATCGGAGGACTTCTCGTTCGTGTGCGACGAGGTACCGTCGGCGTTCGTCGTGATGGGCGCGTGCCCGTCCGGCGCCGACCCGGGCAAGGCGGCCGTGAACCACTCCGCCGACGCCCGCTACGACGACGCCGTGCTCGCGGACGGCGCCGCGCTCTACGCCGAGCTGGCCGCCCGGCGGCTGGCGCGGGAGAACTGACCGGCACGGGGAACCACCACGGGGAGCCGACGCGCGACCGGTGCGGAGCAGCCGAAACATTCCGGCCCGCCCGGTCGTCAGACTGGGGGGCGGGGCGGACCCGCCCGGCGCACGGCATGGAAACGGGACGGGGCGGGACCGGCGGTCCCCCGCGGCGGATCGGAGGGCGCCGGTGTTCATCGGGCTGCTGACGGCGGTGGGCGCGTCGGCCTGCTACGGGACGGGATCGGTCCTGCAGGCGCTCGGCGCCAGGCGGTCCGCGGCGCGCGAGACCGCCGCGGGCGCCGGGTCCACCGAGTACGGCGGGCCGAGCCTGTCCGCCACCGCCAAGGCCGTGGTGACGTGGGAGTTCATCGTCGGGACGGTGCTGGACACGGCCGGGTTCGCGCTCGGCGCGCTGTCGGCGAAGCTGGTGCCGCTGTTCCTGTCCCAGACGGTGATCAGCGCGAACCTGGTGATCACCGCGGTGCTCGGCATCTGGGTGCTCGGGATCCGGCTCGTCCGGCCGGAGTGGATCTCGATCGGGGTGGTGTGCGCCGCGCTGGTGCTGCTCGCCGGCACCGCCGGGCACGAGGGCGCCGGGCGCGTCGCGATCGGCTGGCACTGGGGGCTGCTCGGGGTGTCGGTGCTGCTCGTCGCCGCGGCGCTGCCGATCGTCCGGCTGATGGGCTCGCGCGCCGCGATCCCCGCCGGCCTGCTGTCGGGGCTGTGCTTCGGCGCGGTCGGCGTCGGCGTCCGGATCCTCAACGGCACCGACCCGCTCGCCTGGCGGGACCTGCTCGGCGACCCCGCGCTGTACGCGATCGCGATCGCGGGCCTCGGCGGGATGTACTTCCACACGCTCGCGCTGCAGATCGGGTCGATCAACGGCGCGACGGCGGCGCTGGTCGCGGGCGAGACGGTCGTCCCGGGGATCATCGGGGTGCTGTGGCTCGGGGACGCCTCGCGCGACGGCATGGCGGTCCCGGCGGCCGTCGGGTTCGTGCTGGCCGTCGCCGGCGCGGTGGCGGTCGCCTGGTATGGCAACCCGCACGTCCCCGGCGTCCGCGAGCCCGAACCGGCCGAGAGCGTCGGGGGCTGAGGGGCGCCCGGCGGTCAGCCCTCGTGGACGGCCTGGATCTCCAGGGCGATCGCGATCGTGTCGCCGAGCATGACCTTGTCGCCCTGCAGCGGCACGTTGAACTCGATGCCGAAGTCGCGGCGGCTGATGGACGCGGTCGCGGTGAAGCCCGCGCGGGTGCCGCCCCACGGGTCGGACCCGATGCCGTGGAACTCGGTCAGCAGCCGCACCGGCCGCGTGACGTCCTTGACCGTCAGTTCCCCGTCCAGGTGGTAGCGGGGGCGCTTGGCCCGGCGGCCGATCGTGGCGCGTTCCACCCCGGTCCCCCGGAACGTCATGACCGGATGGCGCTGGACGTCGAGGAAGTCGGCCGAGCGGACATGCTCGTCGCGCTCGGGGCTGCGGGTGTCGATCGAGCCCATCCTGATCTCCGCCCGCGCGGTGGAGTCCATCGGGTCGTCACCGATCACGACCTCGCCGCCGAAGTCGGGGAACGAGCCGCGGACGGTGGTCATCAGGTGCCGGATCGTGAAGGTGATCTCGGAGTGGACCGGGTCGATGGACCAGCGGCCCGGCGCGAGGCCCCCCACCTCGTCCCCCATGACAAATCCCCCTAAAGAGCGCAATCAGGTTCAAACACGAAAAGTTACCGCAAACCAGTCCATGATCGTTGTGACGGCGCGATCAGGGGGAATGCTTCCCAGATGATCGGCGAACACGTGCTGGCCGGATACGTCCACGACGCGGGCGGCCGGGAGGCCCTGGACCTGGCGCGCGCCATCGTCGCCCTCACCGGCGGCGAGCTGAGCGTCGCCACCGTCCACCCGCCGGGCCGCGCGGGCGCCGCCGGCGAGGCCCACGCCCTGCTGGAACAGGCCGCCGAGCTGCTCGGCGAGCAGCCGGCCGAGCTGCTCGTCCAGGAGAGCCGCAGCGTCGGCCGCGGCCTTACCTCGGTCGCCGGCCGGATCGGCGCGGACCTGATCGTCGTCGGCTCCCCGGAGGGCGGCGCGCGGGGCCGGATCGGCGTCGGCGCCGCCGCCGACCACCTGCTGCACTCCGCGACCGAGGCCGTCATGCTCGCCCCCGCCGGCTACACGCCGCCCGACGAGCTCGGCCGCATCACCGTCATGTACGTCCGCCGCCCCCAGTGCGACGAGGCCGTGATCCGCGCCGCCCAGGCCGCCGACCGGCTCGACGTCCCGCTCCGCCTGGTCACCCTCGCCATCGGCGACGTCGACGCCGAGCGGCTCCGCGACGACCTCGCGCTCGCCATCCGCCTGGCCGTCGAGTCCGCCGAACTGCCCCCCGAGGACGTCAGCGCCGACCTGGCCGAGGGCGACGACGTCGCCGACGCCCTCGACGACCTCGACTGGCCCGACGGCGAGCTGCTCGTCTGCGCGTCCAGCGAGGACGCCGCCGCCCACCGCGTCTTCCTCGGCGAGGTGGCCGTCAAGGTGCTGCGCGCCGCCCCCTGCCCGGTGACCGTCCTGCCGAGAGGCTACTTCTGACGGGCCACTTCCGACGGGCTACCCCCGAGTAGCCCGTTATGACCGCTTTCCTGGAACGGCTTGCCGCCCCCCGTTTACCTCGACTACATTCCAGCGAGACCGGAACGTGACCTTGGCACGAGGCACGGACCGGATCACCGGTCGGGCGCCCCCTGCCCGAGTCGGCGAGTCGGCAGGGAGCGAGATGGACCCGATCGGCAAGAAGCTGCTCGACGTTGCCCAGAAGCAGCTCGGATACACCGAGCACGGCAGCGGCTACACCAAGTTCGGCGACTGGTACGCCCAGCACATCGACGGCGACCACGACTCGTACTTCAAGACGGCCCCGTGGTGCGACATGTTCCTCGCCTGGGCCGCCGACAAGGCCGGGGTCGCCGAGCAGGCCGGGCAGTTCGCCTCCACCGTCGACCACGCGAAGTGGTTCAAGGAGCACGGCGCCTGGGGCCACACCCCCGAGCCCGGCGCCCTCGTCTTCTACGACTGGTCCGGCTCCGGCGACATCGACCAGATCGACCACGTCGGCATCGTCGAGAAGGTCGACGGGCACACCCTCCACACCATCGAGGGCAACGCCGACGGCTACAAGCTCATGCGCAAGACCCGCAGCATGGACGACGTCGTCGGGTTCGGCTACCCGGGCAAGATCCAGGTCACCGAGGCCAAGTACGCCCCCAAGCACGCCGCCCCCGTCACCACCGTCGACAAGGTCGGCGCCCCCGCCGCCACGACGCACACCCACGAGGAGCAGCACAGCGGCTCCGGCGGGCAGCAGCTCCCCGCGCAGGACGTCGTCCTCGGCGGCATCCTCGCCTTCGTCCTCTGCGGCACCGTCGCCCTCGCCGCCGGACGCGCCGCCGCCGCGAAGGCCCCCACCACGCCGCCCATCCGGGTCCGCAAGCGCGGCAAGCACCACCGTCCCGCGACGCCCGTCGCCCTCCCGGCCGACGTCACCCCCGCCGACCTGGACGCCGCGGACGCCGGCACCACCGTCATGCCCGCCCTGTCCCTCGCCGCCGCCCACGAGGCCGAGGACCGCGAGTTCTGGGGCCGCATCGCCCACCTCGAGGAGGACAAGGAGCTCGCGTTCTGGAACTCGCTGCACGCGGAGGCCACCGAGTCCGCGGCCGGCTCCCCGGCCGGTTCCGAGGCCGGCTCCGCGGCCGACGAGTACGCAACCACTCCCGGATTCCGCTAGAGTTATTCATGCGCGCCGGGGGAAACCCCGGAGCCGACAAGCGGACGTGGCTCAGTTGGTAGAGCATCACCTTGCCAAGGTGAGGGTCGCGGGTTCGAATCCCGTCGTCCGCTCTGAGAGGTCCGTGAGGCCTCGCTCTGGTGGAGTGGCCGAGAGGCGAGGCAACGGCCTGCAAAGCCGTGTACACGGGTTCAAATCCCGTCTCCACCTCGCAGTACACGCAGAGCAGTAATGCAAGGGCGATTAGCTCAGTGGGAGAGCGCTACCTTGACACGGTAGAGGTCACTGGTTCAATCCCAGTATCGCCCACGCACGAATCAGGAGTGGCGGGTCCGCGGAGAACGCGGGCCGCCACTCCTTCGTCGTAGTGGCGCCGTCTCCGGCGTGAGGCCCTTGCCCGGCCCGCCGGTCAGCCGCGCGGTCGCTGGGCCTGGACCGCCTTGGCGGCGGCCTCGGCCAGGCGTTCGGACCGCGCGCAGCGCTCGGCGCCGGGCACGTCTCCCGTCACGGTCAGGTTCAGCGACTCCACCTTCTGGTTCCCGTGCACCCAGAAGGTCCGGTGGACGACGTCCGTCTCGCACCCGTCCCCTTCGTCCGGCCACACGAACGCGGGCCGGCCCGCCAGGCGGATCGGGCGGCCGCCACGGCCGTCCTGCGGGTCGCCCTGGTCGAACAGCAGCCTCACCCCCAGCCGCCCCGCGCCCGACCAGTCGCAGCCCCAGTGCCCGAAACGCGGCTTCGGAGTGGGAGCGGACCCGAGCGAGGTCCGCAGGACGGAGGCGCCGAGCAGCGTGCAGGCGTCCCGGTGGATCAGCGAGTCCCCCGGGCGCCGCAGCCGGCGCCGGGCGAGCGGGCCGCGACGGAGCACTCCCGTCGCGTGCTCGACGGCCGCGTCCGCGATGGCGCACAGCGGCGCGCGCGGCGGCCTCTGTGTCACCGAGACGTCGACGGTGCCGCCGCCACCAGTGGCGGGCAGCCGGATCTCGCGATGGCACTCCTGGCCCTCCTGCGCCTCGGCGACGACCCGGAACCCGTGGAGATCGCGGACCGGCCCGGCGGGCGCGTCGTCCGCCACGCCGAGGAGTTGCAGCTCCACGTCCACCTGCTCCTGGTTCGGCGGCTGGACGGTGACATCGCACCGGTCGAAGTCGCCGTAGTAGGGGTCCAGCTTCGTCGTGCCGAACCGCGTCACGACGCCGGGATCGGCGAGCGCGCAGGGATCGGCCGACCGCTGATCCCCTATGGACGCGCGCGGCGTGCCCCCGGGCTCCCAGAGGATGCCGGGCTGCCAGAGGAAGATGACCGCCGCCAGCGCGAGCACCGGTACGGGCGCGACCGCCACCAGGGTGAGAGCCCTGCGGCCGCGCCGCCGTACCGGGCCGGCGTCGATCCTGGTCTCGCACGGCGGTTCCAGCCCCGTGCGCACCTCCGCCAGGCTCGGCCGCTCGGCCGGGTTCGGGTGCAGCATCCGCTTGACCAGGGCGCGGAGCGGCCCGGTCTCCCTGGCCAGGGCGCCACTGCGGCGCACGGCGCCGCCGCGCCCCGGGGAGCGGCCGGTGATGAGGGCGTGCAGGGTGACGCCCAGGGAGTAGACGTCCGACGCCGGTTCGGGCGCCCCGAGAAGGACCTCGGGGGCGGCGTAGCCGGGCGTGTAGAAGAGGGGGCCGTTCGGGGTGATCGTTCCGCTGCCGTGCAGGCGGTACGCGGCGCCGAAGTCGGCCAGCTTCGCGGTGCCGTCGTGGTCGAGGAGGATGTTCCCTGGCTTGATGTCGCAGTGGACGATCCCCTTCGCGTGCAGCGCCTCCAGCGCGCCGGCGACCTGGACGCAGAGGCGCGCCGCCTCCCAGGGCGGAAGCGGCGTCCCGCCCGCCAGGCCGCCGCCCGGCACATAGGCCATGACCAGCCAGGACTCGGGATCCTCCGCCGGGCCCGTGAAGACCGCGTCGTACAGGGTGACCACGTGCGGGTGCTCGAACTTCGCCAGCGCGCGGGCCTCGGCGCGCAGCAGGGCGGCGCCGGCCCTGCCCGCGTACTTCGGGCCGGGCCGTTTGACGACCACGTCCCGGCCGAGGACGGCGTCCCTGGCGAGCCACACCTCGCCCGTCGCTCCCCCGACGAGCGTCCGGACGAGCCGGTAGCGGTCGGCGACCACGTCTCCCTCGCGCACGGGCGCTCCTCTCGGCCGGGGGGAAATGACACGTTCCGTGCACGGCCGAATGTACTGGGTGACCGTCGGAGCGCGCGGCGTTTCCGGGCCCCCTGCCGGGGGAGGCACCTTTCATGATCATGACGGAGGGGGCGCGGGCGTGGTCTGGCTGATCCTCATCGGCGCCGGGCTGATGGAGACGGTGTGGGCGGCGGCGCTGGAGGCCTCCCACCAGTTCTCCAGGGTGGGGCCGACCGTCCTGTTCCTGGTGGCGCTCGCGTTGAGCATGGTGGGGCTCGGGCACGCGCTCCAGTCGCTGCCGCTCGGGACCGCGTACGCGGTGTGGACGGGGATCGGCGCGGTCGGCGCGGCGGTGTACGGGATGGCGGTCCTGCACGATCCGGTGACGTTCGCCCGGATCGTGTGCCTGCTGCTGATCGTCGCCGGGGTCGTCGGGCTGCGCTTCGTCGCCGCCTGACCGGCCTCCCGACCGGCCGTCCGGTCAGCCGCCCGGCCGGAGGAGCCCGGGCAGGCCGGCGACGGACTCCAGCAGGTGGGTGTGGCGGTGCCGGCCCAGCTCGGCGGCGGGGGTGGCGCCCGTGGTCACCGCGACGACGTAGCGGACGCCCGCGTTGCGGCCGGCGGCGAGGTCGTTGGGGGTGTCGCCGGCGGCGAGGGCGCGGTCCACGCTCCGCACGCCCGCCAGTTCCATCGCCCGGAAGATCATGTAGGGGGCGGGGCGGCTCGCGGTGACGTCGTCGGCGGTGACCAGGCCGTCGACGGTGCCGGGGACGGTCCAGTCCAGCGCGTCCAGGATCGACAGGGCGATGTCGCGGGAGTAGCCGGTCTGCAGGACGACCTTGACGCCCGCGGCGCGCAGGTCCGCGATCGCCTCGGTGACGCCGGGGAGGGCCTTCGGGGGGACGTCGGCGTAGGACTTGGTGAGGCGGGCGGTGAAGTCGGCGTACACGGTCTCGACGTCGCCCGCGGGGGCCGCGCCGGTCAGTTCGGTCAGCAGGCCGGCGACGGCCTCGTGCTTGCTGGTGCCGGTCCAGCGGTGCAGGACGTCGGCGGGGACGGGGCGCCCGAGGTGCGCCGCGACGGCCCGCTCGAGCGCGGCGTAGACGGCGCCACCCTCCTGGACGGTGGTGCCGGCCATGTCGAGCGCGGCGAGTTCGAAGGTCACAGGGCCTCTCCTGTCTCGGGGACGGTGCGGACGAGCGCGAGGTGGTGCGCCCGCTCGTTGGCGATGGTGAAGGTGGCGCGGTCGGGGCGGTAGCGGTCGTCGGCGTACTCGACGGGACGTCCGTCGGTGGTCCGCGCGGTGCGGCGCTCGCGCAGCAGCGGGCCGCCCTTCGGGACGCCGAGCAGGCGGGCGTCGTCGGCCGGGGCGGCGATCGCGTCGATGGTGTGGGTGGCGGCGACGATCTCCACGCCGCGGGCCAGCAGGCCCGCGTAGATGGAGCCGGCGTCGGTGTCGAAGTCGAACAGCAGCAGGCCGATGTCGAGCGCGAACGTGCTGCGCTCCAGCATGACCGGCTCGCCGTCGAGCAGCCGGAGCCGCAGCACGTCGATGACCGGCTCGCCCGGCTCCAGTCGGAGCGCCTCGGCGGCGATCGGGTCGGCGCCGCGCCGGGCCAGCTCGATGGTGCGCTGGCCGGGCCGGTGCCCGGACCGCTCGACCCACGCGGAGAAGGACAGGAACGTCTCGAACGGCTGGCCCATCGGCCGCCGCCGGACGATGGGGCGGCGGCCCTGGCCGCCCTCGATGAGGCCCTCGTTGCGCAGCGTGGACAGCGCCTGCCGGACGGTGCCCCGGGAGGTCCCGAACTCCTCGACGAGCCGGGCCTCCGACGGCAGCGGCTCCCCCACGGCGAGGGCGCCGGAGACGATCCGCTCCCGCAGCGCGTCGGCGAGCCTGGCGTGCAGTGATCCCGACGTCATGGCCTGACCATACAAGGACCGGCATCCGTCCTGTCAACGTGCGGGAACGCCCATGTTTCCCCAGGTGAACAGCCGGTTAACTTGTTTGTACAAGTCGCTTCGGCGGGTTGACGGGCGGCGGGGCGCGCCCCGAGTCTCGGGGCCATGACCCCCCTTCCTGCCACCCCCGTCGACCTGCTCGTGGTCGGCGCCGGCGTCGTCGGGCTCGCGCACGCCGCCGAGGCGCACCTGCGCGGGCTGACGGTCGCCGTCGTCGACCGCGACGCCTTCGCGGCGGGCGCCTCCGTCCGCAACTTCGGCCACGTCTGCGTGACGGCCCAGGACGGCGACGCGCTCCGGTACGCGCTGGCCGGGCGCGAGCGCTGGCTCCGGCTGGGCGCCGAGGCGGGCTTCGACGTGGCCGAGGCCGGCACGCTGGTCGTCGCGCGGCGGCCGGAGGAGATGGCCGTGCTGGAGGAGTTCGCCGCCGTGCGGGGCGGCGACCACGTGCGGCTGCTGGACGCGGCCGGCGTCGCGCGGCGGCTGCCCGGCGCCGAGGCGCTCGGCGGCGCGCACCTGCCGCTCGACCTGCGGCTCGACTCCCCCACCGCGATCCCCGCGCTGGCCGGCTGGCTGGAGGCGCGGGGCGTGCCGATCGCGCGGCGCACCAGCGTGCTGGCGGTGGAGCCGGGCCTGGTCCGCACGTCGCGCGGCGACGTCCGGGCCGCCCGGACGGTCCTCGCGGTCGGCCACGACCTGGACCGGCTGCTGCCGGACGTCGCCGACGCGGCCGGGATGACCCGCTGCCTGCTGCGGATGCTGGAGGTCGCCCCGCCGGGCGGCGTCCGGGTCGCGCCGGGCGTGCTGACCGGGCTGTCCCTGCTGCGCTACGGCGGGTTCACGGCGCGGCCGGCGGCCGCGGCGCTGCGCGAGGCCGTCGCCGCGGAGGCGCCCGAGCTGCTGGACGCCGGCGTGAACCTGATGTTCACGCAGCGTCCGGACGGCGCGATCGTGCTCGGCGACACCCACCACTACTCCGCCACCCACGCCCCGTTCGACGACGAGGGCACGGCGGAGATGCTGCTGCGCGAGGGCGCGCGGCTGCTCGGCGCCCCGTCGCTGCGCGTCCTGCGCCGCTGGCGGGGCCAGTACGCCTCGTCGGCGCGGACCGACGTGCTGGACGTCGAGGTGGCGAGCGGCGTCCGCGCCGTGTCCGTCACCTCCGGCATCGGAATGACGATCGCCCACGGGCTGGCCCCGGCCGTCCTGGACTCCCTCTTCTGACCCCTGACTCGATGAAAGGCCCTTCCATGCGCCGTTTCCGGCTCTCCCTCGCGCTCGCCGCGCTCGTCCCCGCGGCCGCCCTCGCCCTGACCGGCTGCGGCGACGGCTCGTCCGGCGCCGCGAAGGGGTCCTGCCCCGGCGGCAAGGTCCGCTTCGGCGTCGAGCCGTTCGAGGACGCCGCCAAGCTCACGCCCGCGTACAAGACGCTCGGCAAGGCCCTGGAGGCCAAGCTCGGCTGCCCCGTCGAGGTGCAGATCGTGCAGGGCTACTCCGCCGAGGTCCTCGCGCTGCAGAACAAGAAGCTCGACGTGGCGCAGTTCGGCCCGCTCGGGTTCGTGTTCGCGTCGCAGCGCACCGGCGCCGAGCCCGTCGTGTCCTTCGGCAACCCGGACAAGTCCGTGTCGACCTACAAGGCCGGCATCTGGGTGAAGAAGGACAGCCCGGTCGCGACCGTCGCCGACCTCAAGGGCCGCACGCTCGCGCTCTCGGACGCCGGGTCGACGTCGGGCGACGCGCTGCCCCGCTACGCCATCCGGAAGGCCGGGCTGTCGGAGTCCGACGTCAAGCTCCAGTACGCCGGCGGCCACCCGCAGTCGCTGCTCGCGCTGACCTACGGCAAGGTCGACGCCGCGGAGATCAACACCCAGCAGCAGGCGACCTCGACGTCCGAGCACCAGTTCGACGCCGCCAAGTACAAGCAGATCTGGGCGTCCGACCCGATCCCGAACGACCCGATCACCGTCGCCAAGGGCCTCGCCCCGGCGTTCAGGACCAAGCTCGTCTCCGCGCTGACCTCGCTGTCCCCGCAGGACGTGGCGAAGGCGGGCGCGTTCCTCGACGTCGAGCCGGGCCCGCTCGTCCCGGTGACGAAGCAGACCTACCAGCCGCTGTTCGACCTGGCTCGGACGCTCGGCCTCACCGAGAAGAACCTGTAGCGCCATGACCGCCAACGCGCTCACGGTCCGCGGCCTGCGCAAGTCCTTCGGCGGCCGCACGGTGCTGTCCGGCTTCGACCTCGACGTGGCCCCCGGGGAGGTGGTCGCGCTCCTCGGGGCCAACGGGTCGGGCAAGTCGACCGCGCTGAAGTGCGTGGTCGGGCTCGTCCGCCCGGACGCGGGGCGGGCCGGGGTGTTCGGCACCGACCTGCTCGACGGGTCGCGGGCGGCCGACCGCGCCCGCACCCGCGTCGCCATGGTGTTCCAGCAGATCCATCTGGTACGGCGCAGGACGGCGCTGGACAACGTCTGCGCGGGCGCGCTCGGCCGGCTGCCGCTGCGCCGGTCCTGGGCCCCCGCCGCCTTCCCGCGCGAGCTGCGCGAGGAGGCGATGGCGTGCCTGCACCGGGTCGGCCTGGCCGACCGGGCGCACGAGCGGGTCGCCGCGCTGTCCGGCGGGCAGCAGCAGCGGGTCGCGCTCGCGCGGGCCCTGTGCCAGCGCGCGGAGGTGCTGCTGGCCGACGAGCCGGTCTCCGCGCTGGACCCGTCGGCGGCCGAGAACGTCATGGCCGTGATGACGGACCTCGCCCTGTCGGAGTCGATCGCGGTCGCGGCGGTGCTGCACCAGCCGGAGCTGGCCCGCCGCCACGCCGACCGGCTGGTCGGGCTGCGCGGCGGCCGGATCGCGTTCGCCGGCCCGGCCGCGGAGGTGTCCCAGGAGCAGGTGTCCGCCCTTTACGCCGCGGACGAGGAGGTCCACGCATGAGCGTTCTCATGACCGAGCGCGCCCCCGACCGGCTGCCCGTGCCGCGCAGGCGGCGCAGCCCCCGCACGCTGGCGATCGGCGGCGCCGTCGTCGCCGTCCTCGTGGGACTGCACGTCGCCGCCTGGATCGGCACCGGCATGGACCTCGGGATGCTGGTCGACGGCTGGCACGGCATGGTCCGCTTCGTCTCCGAGGCCTTCCCGCCGGACCTCGCCTGGGACCCCGTCGTCAAGGACGGCCTGCACGCCTGCCTGGTGACGCTGTGGATCGGGCTGCTCGGGACGACGCTGTCCATCCCGTTCACGATCGTGCTGTGCGCGCTCGGGTCGCGCGCCGTCAACGGCAACGCCGCCGTCTACCAGGCGGCGCGGGGCGTCATGTCGTTCCTGCGCGCCGTCCCGGACGTGGTGTTCGCACTGATCTTCGTGACCGCGGTCGGGCTCGGCCCGTTCGCCGGGGTCCTCGCGCTGGTCTGCAACAACACCGGCGTGATGGGCAAGCTGTGGTCGGAGGCGATGGAGGAGGTCGACGACGGCCCCGCGCAGGCGCTGCGGATCGCCGGCGCGAGCCGCGCGCAGCTGGTCGCGCACGCGGTGCTGCCGGCGTGCGTGCCGCAGCTGGTCGGGCTGGTGCTGTACCGGCTGGACGTCAACGTGCGGGCGTCGCTGGTGCTCGGCCTGGTCGGCGCCGGGGGCATCGGGTTCCTCATCAACCAGTCCATCCAGGAGTTCCGGTTCGACCAGATGCTCACCTACATCCTGATGGTGCTCGTGCTGGTCGTGGCGGTGGACCTGCTCAGCTCGTTCGTCCGGCGCAGGCTCGCGCCGTGACCGCGCGCCGGGGCCCGGTCGCCATGGTGTGGCCGGGCGTGGGCGGGCGCCACCGGGCGGCCGCGGTGGATCCGCCTCGCCCGGCGCCGGGCGAGGCGCTGGTCGAGGTGGAGCTCGCGACGATCTGCGGCTCGGACCTGCACACGGTCTCCGGCCGCCGCCCCGGGCCCGCGCCCGGGGTGCTCGGCCACGAGACCGTGGGGCGGGTCGTCCGGCTCGGGGACGGCCCTGCGCCGCGCGACGTCCGGGGACGGGACATCGCGGTCGGGGACCGGGTCGCGGTGGGGATCTACGCGGCGTGCGGCGGGTGCCCGCGCTGCCGCCGCGGCCTGCCGCAGAAGTGCGAGCGGCTGTTCAAGTACGGTCACGCGCCGCTCGCGGAGGCCGGGCCGCTGTCGGGCGGCTACGCCAGCCACGTGCTCGTCCGCCCCGGGACGCCGTTCGCGGTGGTGCCCCCGGATCTCCCGGCCGCGCTGGCGGCGCCGCTCGGCTGCGCGACGGCGACGGCGGTCGCGGCCGTCTCGGCGGGCGGCGCCGGCGTGGCCGGGCTGAACGCCACGGTCTGCGGCGCGGGCCTGCTCGGCCTGCTGGCGACCGCGATGCTCGCCGGGCGGGACGCGGCGGTCACGGCCGTCGACCCCGATCCCGGACGCCGCGCGACCGCGATGCTGATGGGCGCCGCGAACGCGGTCGGTCCCGCCGATGAGCCGCCGCCCGCCGATCTCTACATCGAGCTGTCCGGGGCGCCCGCCGCCGCCCGGTCCGCGGTGGCCCGCACCGCGACGGGCGGGACCATCGTGCTCGCCGGGACCGTCTCGCCCGGCGCGCCGCTGGACTGGGAGGCGCAGGACCTGGTGCGGGGGCTGCTCACGGTGCGGGGCGTCCACAACTACGCGCCCGCGGACCTCGCGGAGGCCGCCGCCTGGACCGAGTCCGCCGCCGCCCGCCTGCCCGTCGAGGCGCTGCTCGGCACCGTCCACCCGCTGGACGACCTGGACGCCGCGCTCGCGGAGGCGGCGCGGTCGGCCTCGATCCGGGTGGGGGTCGCCCCGCGCGCGTGAGCGGAAATCGATGCGGGCCGCCGGGTGTTGCAGTGGGGCGACCGTCCCTGAGAAAGGTGTCCCATGCGTGTCGAGATCTGGTCCGACGTCATCTGCCCCTGGTGCTACATCGGGAAGCGCCAGTTCGAGCGGGCGCTCGGCGGTTTCGAGCACCGCGACCAGGTCGAGATCGCCTACCGGGCGTTCCAGCTCGACCCGTCCTACCCGGCCGGGAAGACCGAGGACGTGGCGGACATGCTGGCCGCGAAGTTCGGCATGGCACGCGACCAGGCCGTCCAGATGAACCGGCAGATGGAGGAGCGCGCGGCCGGAGTCGGCCTCGAATACCACCTGGACGGCGGGCGGGTCGGCAACACCGCCGACGCCCACCGGCTCGTGCACCTGGCGGGCGAGCAGGGCGTGCAGGGCGACGTCGTCGAGGCCCTCTACAAGGCCCACTTCACCGACCGGCGCTCGGTGTTCGACCGCGACTCGCTGGTCGAGGTCGCCGCCGAGGCCGGGCTGGACGCGGCCGCGGCCCGCGACGCGCTCGCCTCCGGGAGGTTCGCAGCCGAGGTGGAGGCCGACCAGCGCGAGGCGCAACAGCTCGGTGCCACGGGCGTGCCCTTCTTCGTCATCGACCGGCGCTACGGCGTGTCCGGTGCGCAGCCCGCGGAGGCGTTCGCGCAGGCCCTCGACCGCGCTTGGAACGAGCCTCGCTAACAGGCCGCGCGTCCCCGTTCCGTCACCCCGCGAACACGGAACGCGCGTGGTCATCGCGCTGCGGGCCGGGGCGGACGGACCGCCGGACGCCCGGCCGGAACGGGGCGCGAGCGCATAAACATAATCTGATTCGGATGTCGACACGCGGGGCCGGAAACGTCTATTTTTGACGAATCTTCAGCCCGAACCAGCGAGGGGGCCCCGTGCAGACTCGAGCGGCGATCCTGTGGGACAAGAACACCGAATGGAGCGTCGAGGACATCGAACTCGACGACCCCAAGGCGGGTGAGGTCAAGGTCAAGCTCGCGGCGTCCGGCCTGTGCCACTCCGACGAGCACATGGTCACCGGCGACATGGTGATCGACAAGGAGATCGCCGACCTGATGGGCTGGAAGCAGTTCCCGGTGATCGGCGGGCACGAGGGCGCGGGCGAGATCGTCGAGGTCGGCCCGGGCGTCACCTCGGTGAAGGAGGGCGACCACGTCGTCCTGTCCTTCATCCCGGCGTGCGGCCGCTGCCCGTCCTGCGCGCAGGGCCGCCAGCACATCTGCGACCTCGGCGCCTTCCTGCTGTCGGGCCGGCAGATCAGCGACATGACCTCCCGGCACCACTCCAAGAACGGCGAGGACCTCGGCACGATGTGCTGCACCGGCACGTTCGAGCCGTACACGGTGGTCAACGAGTCGTCCGTCATCAAGATCGACGACTGGATCCCGCTCGACAAGGCCGCACTGGTCGGCTGCGGCGTCACCACCGGATGGGGCTCGGCGGTCAACGCCGCCGGGGTGCGGGCCGGCGACACCGTCGTGGTGATCGGGATCGGCGGCATCGGCATGAACGCGGTGCAGGGCGCGGCGATGGCCGGCGCCCGGCACGTCATCGCGGTCGACCCGGTCGAGTGGAAGCGGGAGAAGGCCACCAGCGTCTTCGGCGCCACGCACAGCGCCGCCTCCATCGAGGAGGCCCAGGCGATGGTCGCGGAGATGACCTGGGGCGCCAACGCCGACAAGGTCATCCTCACCGTGGGGACCGCCACCGGCGACCTCATCGGCCCGATGATGGGCATGGTCACCAAGGGCGGCCGCGGCGTCGTCACGGCCGTCGCGCCGGTCATGCAGGAGGACGTCAAGCTCAACCTGTTCGACCTGGCGATGCAGCGCAAGGAGCTGGTCGGCTGCATCTTCGGCAACGCCAACCCGCGCCGCGACGTCACCCGCCTCCTGCGCCTGTACGAGGAGGGCAAGCTCAAGCTGGACGAGCTGGTCACCAAGACCTACACCCTGGACGAGGTCAACCAGGGCTACCAGGACATGCGGGACGGCAAGAACATCCGCGGCCTGATCAAGTACTGACCGGCCGCCGCACGGCGCCCCGGAACGGGAGAGGCCGCCGCGAGGGACGCGCACCGTCCCGGCGGCGGCCTTCGTCGTGCGCCCGCGGCCCCTCGGGCGGCATCTCCGGCTGAACCGGCGAACGCCGCGAACCGTACAACCGGGTGTGCCCACCGCGCGCGATCGACGCCGGGGCGGGGGCACGGCGGTCACGGGCCAGGCTGGGGAGAACCGACATGTCGGTGTTTCATGCGTTCCGTTCGGCGGGCGGGCAACGCGACGGCGGGGACGCGCGGGAGGACGGAACCGCGCGGGAGGACGGAGCCGCGCCGGGCGGGGGTGACGCGCCGGGTGCTGGCGGCGCGCCTCCGCAGGGGCGGGTACGGCGCGCCGCCGGATGGGCGACGACGGCGCTGGCGTGCCTGCTCGTGCTGTTCGCCCTGGACGCGCCGGACCGGCTCGACCGGCTGTCGGCCGGGCAGTTCGTCCGGATCCCGGTGGAGGCGCTTGTCGTCGCGGCGCTGGTGCTGGTGCTCCCGGCGCGGGCGCGGCGGTGGGTCGCGGCGCCGGTGGGCGCGGTCCTGGGGGTCCTGGTCATCCTCAAGGTCCTGGACATGGGCTTCGACGCGGTCCTGGTGCGGCCGTTCAACCCCGTGTTCGACTGGAGCTTCCTGCGGCCGGGGTTCGAGTTCATCGACACCTCCGTGGGCCGCCCGGCCGCGATCGCCCTCACCGCGCTCATCGTGCTGCTGGTCGTCGCCGTGCCGGTGCTGACGGCGCTCGCGGTGCTGCGGCTGACCCGGCTGGCCGTACGGCACCGGATGTGGACGGGCCGGAGCGTCGCCGTCCTCGGGACGGCGTGGGTCGCGTCCGCCGCGCTGGGCGCGCAGGCCGTCCCCGGCGTGCCGCTGGCGTCGGGCGGCGCCGCCCGGCTCGCCTACGACCACGCCCGGCAGGTGCGGACGGGCCTGAAGGACCGCGGAGTGTTCGCCAAGCAGGCCGCCGTGGACGCCTTCCGGAACACGCCCGCGAACCAGATGCTGACGGGCCTGCGCGGCAAGGACGTCGTCCTGGCGTTCGTGGAGAGCTACGGGCGTTCGGCGGTCGAGCACCCGGAGTACGCCCCCCAGGTGGACGCGGTGCTCGACGCGGGCACCCGGCGGCTGAAGGCGGCCGGGTTCGGCGCCCGCAGCGGCTACCTCACCTCCTCGACGGCGGGCGGCGGCAGCTGGCTCGCGCACTCGACGCTGCTGTCCGGCCTGTGGATCGACAACCAGCAGCGGTACCGGACGCTGACGTCGAGCAGCCGGTTCACGCTCACCCGCGCGTTCGGCGAGGCGGGCTGGCGGACGCTCACCGTCCAGCCGGCGATCACCCGGGCGTGGCCGGAGGCGTCGTTCTACGGCTACGACAAGGTCTACGACGACCGGAACCTCGGCTACAAGGGGCCCCGGTTCAGCTACGCGACCATGCCCGACCAGTACACGCTGAACACGCTGCAGCGCGACGAGCTCGCCGCGTCCGGGCGCCGGCCGGTGATGGCGGAGCTGGCGCTGGTGTCGAGCCACGCGCCGTGGGCGTCGATCCCGAGCCCGGTGCCCTGGAACGCGGTCGGCGACGGATCGGTCTTCAACGGGATGGGCAAGGGCGAGAACGCGGCGTGGCCGTCGTCCGGGCGGATCCGCGGCGAGTACCGCAAGTCGATCGAGTACACGCTGAACACCCTCGTCTCCTACATGCTGGCCTACGGGACGAAGAACACCGTGCTGGTCTTCCTCGGCGACCACCAGCCCGCGCCGACGATCGCGGGGCGGAACGCGAGCCGGGACGTCCCGGTCACGATCGTGGCCCGCGACCCGGCCGTGCTGGACCGGATCTCCGGCTGGGGCTGGCAGGACGGGCTGCGCCCCGCGCGGACCTCGCCGGTCTGGCCGATGAGCACGTTCCGCGACCGCTTCCTGACCGCGTTCGGCTCCACGCCCTCCGCCTCTCCCCCGCCGGCGGCGTCGCACAGGTGACGCCGGGCCCCCGGGGTGGGAGGTTGGGGAGATGAGGGCGGCGGCGGTGGCGCTCGCCGTGGCCGCGCTGCTGACCGCGATGGCCGCGGCGATGGTCACGACCGCCGTGCAGCAGACGCCGACGATCGACGAGCCGGTGTACGTCGGGGCGTCCGCGCTGTACCTGCGCGAGCACGACCTGCGCGACAACCCGGAGCATCCGCCGCTCGGCAAGCTGATCATCGGGATCGGGACGGAGGCGGCGGGCGTCCGCCTCGACCGGTCCTACACCGGCCCGCAGGAGGCGGTCGGGCGGCACCTGCTGTACGCCTCGGGCAACGACCCGGGACGGGTGATGCTCGCCGCCCGGCTCCCGATGATCGCGCTGACGCTGCTGTTCGGGCTGGTCGTCCTCGCCTTCGCGCGCGACCTCGCGGGCACGGCGGCCGGGCTGCTCGCGCTCGGCCTGTACGCGTTCTCGCCGGACGTCATCGCGCACGGGTCGCTGGCCACGCTGGACGTGGCGGCGGCCGGGTTCGTCCTCACGGCCGCGTGGCTGCTGTGGCGGGCGCGCGGCCGGCCCCTGCCGTACCTGCCGCTCGCCGGGACCGCGCTGGGGGCGGCGCTCGCCACCAAGATGAGCACGCTCGCGGCCGTCCCGGTGCTGCTGGCCCTCGCGGCCGTGCCGGTCTGGTCGGCGTCCCGGCGAGGTGAGGGCGGGACGGCCGGGAGGGCGGTGCTGCGCGCCGCCGCCGCGGCGGCCGGGGTCGCGGCGATCGCGGTCGCGGTGGTGTGGGCGGCCTACCTGGCCGTCGACCCGCGGCTGCGGTGGACGGCGCCGCCCGGCCTGCCGTCGATCGGCGGCCTCCGGGGCGTCCTCGCCGGCGCGGCGCCCTTCCCCCGGCCGTACCGCGACGGGATGCGCCTCCAGTTCGGGTTCGAGGACGCGACCTGGACCGGGTTCCTGTTCGGCCGCCACTACCGGGGCTCGCTCTGGTACTACCTGCCGGCGGCGCTGCTGGTGAAGACGCCGCTGGGGATGCTCGCGCTGTGGCTCGCGGGCGCGGCGGCCATGGTGTCGGTGCGGCGGCTGCGCCCGGCCGCCCCGTACGTGCTCCTCCCGGCCGCGGTGCTGCTGGCCGCCGCGATGGCCGGGTCCCGCGACCTGGGCGTCCGGTACGCCATCTTCGTCCCGCTCTTCCTGGCGGTCGCGGCGGGCTGCGCCGTCGCGCTCCCGTGGCGATGGACGCCCGCGCCCGCGGCCGCCTTGGCACTGTTCGTCGCGGTCAGCTCCGTCCGGACGTTCCCGTACTACCTGCCGTACTCGAACGAGGCGTTCGGCGGGCCGTCCAGGACGCACCTGCGCCTGCACGACTCCAACGTGGACTGGGGCCAGGACCTCGGACGCCTCGCCGACCGGCTCCGCGACCGGTACGCCGGGCGGCCGGTCTGGCTCGCTTACAAGGGCAGCGGCGTCCCGGCGAGCTACGGCATCAGCGCCGCCGACCCGCTCGCCGTCCCCCCGGACCGGGTCCGCGGCGTCCTCGCGGTGTCCGACAGCTGGATCGACAAGGCCGATCCCCGCATACTCGCCCTCATCAGAACGAGCGAGCCGATCGACGAGGTGGGCCACTCCATCACCATCTACCAGAGGCCCGCGGCCGGGACTCGGTAGGCGCCCGCGCGGCGCATGCGCCGCGCGGTGCTGGAGATGTAGACAGGACGACACGCTGAAGGAGAGGGCGCCATGCTGGTCCGAGAGGCGATGACCTCGCCCGTCGTGACGATCCCGCGGACGGCCACCGTCCGCCAGGCCGTCCGCGTCCTGCACGAGCACGACATCACCGCGCTGCCCGTCGTCGACGGCAACGGGCGGCTCGTCGGGATCGTCAGCGAGATGGACCTGCTGCGCGGCGCGTTCGAGGCCGACCCGCGGGCGTTCTCGCGTCCCGTCGCCACCCCGGCCGGGCCGCCGCCGCGGCTCGTCGAGGAGGTCATGACGCGGGACGTGGAGACCGCGCGGCCCACCACCGACGTCGCCGAGCTCGCCGAGGCGATGATGCGGACCCGGCACAAGAGCGTCCCGGTGCTGGACGGCGCCGTGCTCGCCGGCATCGTCAGCCGCCGCGACCTGATCGCGCTGCTCGCCCGCGGCGACGCCCGGATCAGGGACGACGTCCTCGCCGCGATCAACGAGTACGGTCCCGGCGGGCACGCCTGGGAGGTGTCCGTGCGCGACGGCGTGGTGGTGCTCACCGGCCCGGCCGACGAGGCGGCGCGGCGCGTCGCGGACGTGCTGGCCCGGACGGTGCCCGGCGTCACCCGCGTGTCGGTGCGCACCCCCGAACCCGGCGGGGCGCCCGGCGGGACCGGCTGAGACGATGGACCCGTCGGGGAGGGAGCCATGATCAGCCTTCGTGCGCGCCGCGCCCGGGCGGCCCTGCTGCGCCTGCGCCGCCGGCTCGGCTTCGAGCGCAACGCGCTGCGGCGCGGCGTCGACCGGCGGCAGCGCGCGGTCGGGATCGGCGCGGTGGCGGTGTTCGCCGTGGTGGCGGCGCCCGCGTCCGCGGCCGTGGCGTCCGTCGCCTACGCGTCCGGGGTCCGGGCGGAGCGCGCGGAGGCGGCGGGGCACCACCGGATCACGGCCCGCGTGTCGGGCATCCAGAAGCAGGACGACGGCGAGCAGCGCTACACCTACGCCCGGCTCGCCTGGACCGCCCCGGACGGCCGGGAGCACTCGGCGGTGATCGCCGCCGGGCGGACGGCGCGGCTCGGGGCGGCGCTGCGGATCTGGGTGGACGCGCGGGGCGAGATATCGCGCCGGCCGCAGAACCGCACCGACACCGTGGCGGGCGCCGTCTTCGCCGGCGCGGGCGCCGCCGGCGCCGCGGCGCTGCCGCCCCTGGCGGTCTACCTGCTCGTCCGCCGCCGCTGCGACCGCGACCGCGAGGAGATGTGGGACGCCGCGTGGGCCCGGCTGGACCGTCCGCACATCGGCTGACCCGGCGCCCGCTCGCCGGGGCCGCGCGCGCCCGGCGGACCGGTGCGCGCCCGCCGGTTCCGGCTCGACGATCATGGGGTATGCGCACACCTGGGCCCGGTCGGCGGGCCCGCGCCTGCCGGGACGATCGGGTGACGATGCTGCCATGACGATGCCGCGATGAAACGGCCGCGATGACGGAGGGCGAGGAGGGATCCGGGCCGCTGTCGGACCGGACGGCATGGGCCCGCAGCCTGCAGACGCCGCTGCGGGAGTTCCTGCGCACCGAGACCGGTGGCGCCATCGTGCTGCTGGTCGCGACCATCGCGGCGCTGATATGGGCGAACGTCTCCGTCTCGTCCTACGAGACGTTCTGGGGGACGGAGGCGTCCCTGCGCGCCGGCCGCCACGCCCTGTCGATGGACCTGCGGACCTGGATCAACAGCGGGCTGATGACGCTGTTCTTCTTCGTCGTCGGGCTGGAGGCGCGCCGCGAGTTCGACATGGGCGAGCTGCGCGAGCGCCGCCGGCTCGCGCTGCCGCTCGCCGCCGGGATCGGCGGCATGGTCGTCCCGGTGGGGATCTACCTCGCGATCAACGCGGGCGGCCCGGCCCTGCACGGGTGGGGCACCGCGATGTCGACGGACACGGCGTTCGCGCTCGGCGTGCTGACGCTCGTCGGCAAGCGGTTCCCCGGCCGGCTGCACGCCTACCTGCTCACCGTCACCGTGGTCGACGACCTGGTCGCGCTGCTGGTGATCGGGACCGTCTACAGCGAGGACGTCTCGGCCGAGCCGCTGCTGATCGCGGCCGGCCTGCTCGGCGTGACCCTGCTGGTCCGCGCGGCGGGCGTGGCGCGGATGCCGGTGTACGCGGTGCTCGGCCTCGCGGCGTGGCTGGCGCTGAACGCCTCCGGCGTCGAGCCGATCGTCGTCGGCCTGGCGATGGGCCTGCTCACCTACGCCTACCCGGCCGCCCGCACCGACCTGGAGCGGGCCAGCGAGGTGTTCCGGCTGTTCCGCGAGCAGCCCACGCCGGAGCTGGCCCGGTCGGCGCGGACGGGCGTCGCCGCGGCGATCTCGCCGAACGAGCGGCTCCAGCAGCTGTACCACCCCTGGACCAGCTACGTGATCGTCCCGCTGTTCGCGCTCGCCAACGCGGGGATCCCGGTGAGCGCCGGGTTCCTGCGGCACGCCTTCACCTCCCCGGTGACGCTGGGCATCCTGGTCGGCTACGTGGTCGGCAAGCCGGTCGGCATCCTCGGGCTGTCCTGGCTGGTGACGGTGGTGAGCCGGGGCCGGCTGCGGCCGCCGGTCGGGTGGGCGGCGGTCGGGGGCGGCGGCGCCATCGCCGGGATCGGCTTCACCGCCGCGCTGCTGATCGCGACGCTGGCGTTCACCGGCGACCGGCTCGCCGAGGCGAAGGTCGGCATCCTGTCGGCGGCGCTGCTGGCGTCGGTGCTGACCTGGCTGGTCGTCCGGGTGACGGCGCTGCTGCCGGCCCGGCCGCGGGTGGTCGCGCTGCTCGGCACGGCGCAGACCGTGATCGACCTGGCCGCGCCGGTCGACCCGGACCGCGACCACGTGCGCGGCCCGGAGCGCGCGCCGGTCACCGTGGTCGAATACGGCGACTTCGAATGCCCGTACTGCGGTCAGGCCGAGCCGGTGATCCGGGAGCTGCTCGCGGGGCAGGGCGACGTCCGGTACGTGTGGCGGCACCTGCCGCTCACCGACGTCCACCCGCAGGCGCATCTCGCGGCGCAGGCCGCCGAGGCCGCCGCCGCGCAGGACGCGTTCTGGGAGATGCACGACCTGCTGTTCCGGCACCAGGACGCGCTCCAGGCCAAGGACCTCGTCCGGTACGCGGGCGAGCTCGGGCTGGACGTGGCGCGGTTCCGCGACGACCTGCGCCGGTCCGCGGGCTCGGCCCGGATCGCCGAGGACGTCGACTCCGCCGACCTCAGCGGCGTCTCCGGCACCCCGACGTTCTTCGTCAACGGGCGCCGACACCACGGCGCCTACGACCTGGAGAGCCTCCAGCACGCCGTCCGCATCGCCCGCAAGCTCGCCGCCATCCGCGCCTAGCGCGGCCGGCGCGTGGCCGTCAGGGGTCGCGGACGAAGGCGATGTCGAGCGGGCTGGCGCCCAGGGTCGCGCCCGGAGGGCCGCCGCGGATCGTCGTGACGACCTCGTCGGAGGAGGTGTCGATGACGGAGACCGTGCCCGTCATGCCGTTGCCGACCCAGACCTCCGAACCGTCGGGCGTCGCCGCGATGGACGCGGGACGCCGCCCCACCGGCACTTCCGCGAGGTGCCTGCGTCCCGTCGCGTCGTAGACGCCGGCCGAGTCGGAGTTCATGTCCGCGACGTAGACCTTCCGCCCGTCCGGGGCTGCGGCGACCGCCCACGGCTCCGCGCCCGCCTTCACCCGGCGGGTCACCGTGCGGTGCGCCGCGTCCACCACGTACAGCAGGTCCGCGTCCGGCCGCGTCGCGTACACGCGGGAGCCGTCGGCGCTCACGGCGACGCCCTGCGCGTCCGGGATGCCGGGGACCTCCCCGGCGACCTCGCCCTTCGCCGTGTCGATGATGGCGAGGCCGCGCGCCGTCGTGACGTAGGCGTCCTTCCCGTCCGGCGCGAACGCGATCCGGCGCGGCGCCGCGCCGACGTCGACGCGCCGGATGACGGTGTCGGTGCGGGTGTCGATGACCGCGACCGCGCTGGACCCGCCCGGGCCGGTGTCGCCGCCGGTGACGGCCGCGTACGCCTGCGAGCCGTCCGGTGAGACGGCGACGTCCTGCGGGTAGGCGCCCACCACGATCGGGGTCGCGCGCAGCGTGGCCGCGTCCACCGCGATCACCTGGTACTGGCCGGCTGCGGCGACGTACACCGTCCGGGCGTCCGGGGTGACGGCGACGCCCTCGGCGGTGTCGGCGCGGATCGCGGTCGAGGTGACGGTGTGGGAGGCGACGTCCACCCGGGCGACCCGTCCGCTGCCGGCCAGCGCGATGTAGGCGGTGCAGCCGACCTCCGCGGGGCGGCCGCGCACCCACGGCGACGGCGCGTACGGGACGCCCTTCCGGACCGGACGGGACGGCGGAGCCCCCGGCCGCGCCGGCGCGGGCGGGACGAACGCCGCCCAGGACGGGGCGCCGGGCTGGACGCCCTGCTCGCCGGACGGCCCGGCGCCCGGGTCCGGGCCGTCCGGCACGGCCGCCGCGCTGGACGCCGCGGTGGACGCCGCCGACGGCGGCGCGGCGGGCGGCGCGATCAGCGCCATGCCCGCGGCGGCGCAGGCGGCGGCGAGGCCGAGCCCTCGCAGTCCTCGCACCATGTCGGTCTCCTGTCGCTGTCGGTGCGGTTCAGCGCCGCGGGCGGGGCCGCGGGCCGTGCTCCTGGACGGGCGGGGTCTGGTCCGCGCCGGGCAGCGCGGGCGGCGGGAGGGACGTGACGGCGGTGACCGCGTCGGCGAGGGGCTTCTTGGTGCCGGGCAGGTCCGGGGGCGCGCCCGGCCCGCCGGGCCGCCTCCCGAAGTCGAACGCGGACGTCAGGTCGCCGAACGCGGCGCGCCGCCAGTCGCTGATGTTCGGGATCTCCACGCCGGTGAGCCGCTCCAGGAACCGCAGCGGGGAGGTGTGGTCGAACGGCTCGCTGGCGATCCAGCCGCCGCGCGTCCACGGCGACACGATGACGCACGGCACGCGGAACCCCGCGCCGATCGGCACGCCGTCGACGAACTCGCCATCGGTGCCGGGCGGCGGGGTCGGCGGCGGGACGTGGTCGAACAGCCCGTCGTTCTCGTCGTAGTTCAGGATGAAGACGGTCTTGGCCCACACGTCCGGGTTGGACGCGATCGCGTCGATCTTGGACGCGACGTAGTCGGCGCCCGCGGCGGGCGTGTAGTCCGGGTGCTCGGACTGGTAGCTCGTCGGGATGATCCACGACACCGTCGGTAGCCGGTCGTTCGCCGCGTCGTACTCGAACCGGCCCGCCGAGTACGTCCGCATCCCGTTCCGGTACAGCGGGGAGCTCGTCGGCGCGTCCTGGTAGGCGGCGAACGGCTCCAGGATGTTGCAGCCGTAGTTGTCCGCCTCCTGGTACACCCTCCACGTCACGCCCGCGTCGGTCAGCGCCTCCGGGTACGTGTCCCAGGTGTAGGGCTCCGGGGCGGCGTTGCCGGTGATCGGGCCGCCGTCGTCGCCGTCGGGGTCGATGCTCGCGCTCATCAGGTACAGCCGGTTGGGCCAGGTCGGGCCGAGCACGGAGCAGTGGTAGCGGTCGCAGACGGTGAACTGCTCGGCGAGCGCGTAGTGGAACGGGATGTCCTCACGCGTGTAGTAGCCCATGACGTACGGGGCGTTGTCGCCGTCGGCGGCGCGGTGCGCGGCCAGCCACCCGTCCATCCGCCCGTTGTTCCACGCCGCGTGCTGGACGCTCCACGCGTGGCTGGTGGACGGGATGGCCTGCGCGCTGCTCCTCGCCGTGTCGAGGTGGAAGGGCAGCACGTAGCCGGCCTCGTTGACGTCGTCGGGCTGGTAGAACACCGACCGTCCGGTGCTCAGCGTGATCGCGGCAGGATCGGAGAACCCGGCCACCCCGGGCAGCGTCCCGAAGTAGTGGTCGAAGCTGCGGTTCTCCTGCATCAGGATCACCACGTGCTTGACGTCCTTCAGCCGCCCCGGCCCGCGCGCTGGCCGGGCGGCCAGCGCGCGGCGCACGTTCGGCGGCAGGAACTCGGCGGCGAACGCGGCGGCGGTGGCGGCGCCCGCCGCCGACAGCAGCCGCCGCCGCGTCAGGGGCACGTCCGGGCCGGCCGGGCGGCGGTCCCCGCGCCGCTCACCAGTCAAGATCACTTCGCGAGCGTAACCCGCGTGACCAGGGCCTCCACGGATCCGCCCGGCACTCGGCGAGCCGCCGGACCGGCGCGCCCGGCGGCCCTCCCCGGCGGCCCTCCCCGGCGGCCCTCCCCGGCGGCCCTCCCCGGCGCCTCAGCCCGCCGGTCCCGCGCTCAGCGGGCGTAGACCTCCAGCGTCCATCTCCCGGCCGGTTCCACGCCCTTCATCGCCGCCGCCGGCGTCGCGTCGCCGATGCCGCTCGCCGCGCCCGCCGCCGCCGGCAGCACGGCGATCCCGATCCCGTCCGTGCCGGTCCCCGCGTCCTGGTCCCAGACGACGCCCTGGGACTCGCCGATCTCGCAGTCGACGGCCTTCACCCGCCCGGCGATCCGCAACACGGCGGTCGCCGCGCCGTCCAGGCACGTCACCCGCAGCCGCAGCGTCTTGCCGCGTTCCGTGAGCGGCACCGTACGGCTGATGCCATCGGCGATGCCGGCCGCCCGGCCCAGTTCCTTCAGCCCCGTCAGAGGCGGCTGCGCGGGAGGGGAGGCGGAGGACGGGTCCTTCATCATCCTGCAGGTGTCGGACGCGCACGGCCCGCTGTAAGCCCGCAGGCTCCAGGCGCCCGGCACCGGGTCGTGCGCGGCCAGGAACCGGGCGAGAGAGCCGGGCGTGGGTGCGTCGCCCAACTCCTTCACCACCGGCACCGGCAGGGCCGTCGTCTCGACGGTGACCGGGACGCCCGGCTTGGTGGACAGGTAGATCTCGCCGCCGCAGGCGCTGCTCGCCGTCTCCGCGCGCGTCACGTCGTACCACGTGGCGTCGCGCTCGCAGCGGGCCGTGTACATGGTGAAGGGGCCGGTCGGAGTGAAGGTGACCCGCGCCATCCGCCCGAACTCGGAGAACCGCACCTCCTTCACCGGCTTCAGCCCCTCCACCGAGCGGCTCTTCGGGAAGGCGCCGTTGGTCACGCCCTCCATCGCCGGCGCCAGCACCTGCCGCTCGTGCGCGCCGGGGCCGTCCTGCCGCTGGACGACCCCGAAGACCGCCCCGGCCACCAGCAGCACGCCGAGGGCCCCGGCGGCGGCGCGGCGCCGGTCGCCGCGCCGGACGCGGCGGCGGACGCCGTCCAGCAGGTCCGGCGAGGGGGCGCCGCCGGCGCTCTCGGCCTCCATGACCTCCGTCAGGTCCTTCAGTTCGTAGGCCATGTCACTCCCCTCCCCGCGGCGCGGCGGCCAGGATGCCCGGATCGATGCGGAGCTTGGCGAGGGCCTTGCTGGTCTGGCTCTTCACGGTCCCGACCGAGCAGCCGAGGATCGCGGCGACTTGCGGCTCGGACAGGTCCTCGAAGAAGCGCAGCACCACCGTGGCGCGCTGCCGCTGCGGAAGCCGGCCGAGCGCGGCCCAGAGCACAGCCTTGTCCTCGGCGGCGCCGATGCCGTCGGCCGGGTCGGGCCCGTCCGGCGGCCGCTCCGTGGGCCGCTCGCCGCGCCAGCGCCGCTTCGCCCACGACGCGTGCGTGTTGACGAGGATCCGGTACACGTACGGATCGGGGTTGTCCCCGATCCGCCGCCACGCCCGCCACGCCTTGACCAGGGCCGTCTGCAGCAGGTCCTCCGCCTGCGCCCAGTCGCGGCACAGCAGATAGGCCGTCCTGAGCAGCCGCGGCGACCGCTCCGTCACGTACGCCGCGTAGTCCGGTCGCTCCCGCATCCGACCTCCCGGTAGATCCTCCTCCGACATCTACCGGCCGGCCCGCCGCGATGGTTGCCCGGCCGGACCATGATCCTTTTCGGCTAGGGTCGTGGCACGCCGTCCACCGCGCGAGGAACAGGAGCGCCGATGTCCTACCCCGAGCCCCGCTATTTCGGCGACGCCGGTGAGGTCAGCGCGACGCTGCGGGCGGGCGACGCCCCGCCGGACCTCCGCATGGGGCCGCTCGACGCGCAGGGCGTCCCCACCGGGACGCGGGTGCACTACCTCGGCACCGGCGGTTCCACCGGCGGGGCGTTCGGGCTGTACCGGTGGGAGATGGGTCCCCGGCCGTCGGGGCCGGACCCGCACTTCCACCGCACGATGACCGAGTCGTTCTACATCCTGTCCGGGACCGTCCGGCTGCACGACGGGACGGGCTGGCGGGACACCGCGCCGGGCGATTTCCTGTTCGTCCCCGAAGGCGGCGTGCACGGCTTCCGCAACGAGTCGGGCGAGCCGGCCTCGATGCTCCTGCTGTTCACGCCGGGCGCGCCGCGCGAGGGGTACTTCGAGGAACTCGCGGAGATCGCCGCGACCGGCCGCCGGCTCAGCGACGAGGAATGGACGGAGCTCTACAACCGCCACGACCAGTACATGGTGTGACGGGAGGGCGCCTACTTCCCGCTCTTGGCCCTCGCCTTGGCCTTTCCGCTCTTCTTCTTCGGCGCGGAGTCGGCCGCGACCGCCTTCTTGCCCTTCTTCGGCGCCTTCTCCGGCGCCTTGTCCGGGGTCTTCTTGGCGGCGGCCTTCTTGCCCTTCTTGGGCTTCTTCGTCCGGGCGGCGGCGCCGTCGGCGGGCACCGCGTCGACCGGCACGACCTCGGTGAGCACGGCCTCGGTGGACACGGCCTCGGTGAGCACGGCCTCGGCCGGCGCGGCGTCGGCGCTCTGGGCGACGCGGTTGCGGAAGGTCTGCCCGAACCGGAACGTCGGGACGAGCGCGGCGGGCACCTCCACGGGCGCCCCGGTGCGCGGGTTGCGGGCGCTGCGCGCCGGGCGGGAGGAGCGGTCGAACGCCCCGAAACCGGTGACGACGACGCGCTCCCCGGCGGACACCGCCTCCATCACCGCCTCGAACAGGGCGTCGACGTGCCGGCGCGCGACCGCCTCCTCGCCGCCCGCCCGCTCCGCCACGGCCTTGACCAACTCGCTGCGATTCATGCGCCCTGCCTCCATTGCGGCTTTCGTGCGCTCAGGCTAGCCCAGCGTGACCGCCGAAATCCCTGGATACGGCGGGATTTCCGGGCCCGGGGACGGCCGGACGCGGCGGCGGGTCACGGTTGGTAGCGGTACCCCATGCCGGGTTCGGTGAGCAGGTGGCGGGGACGGGTCGGATCGGGCTCCAGCTTGCGGCGCAGCTGGGCCATGTACTGCCGCAGGTAGTGCGTCTCGCGGGTGTACGACGGGCCCCACACCTCGGTGAGCAGCTGGCCCTGGCTGATGAGCCTGCCGGGGTTGCGCAGCAGGATCTCCAGCAGGTGCCATTCGGTCGGGGTGAGCCGGACGGCGGCGCCGTCGGCCGCGGTGATGGTCTTGGCGGCGAGGTCGACGGTGTGCGCGCCGACGGCGGCGACGGGCGCGTCCTCGCCGGGCGCGGCGCGGCGGCCGACGGCGCGGATCCGGGCGATCAGCTCCTCGATGGTGAACGGCTTGGTGACGTAGTCGTCGGCGCCCGCCTCCAGCGCCTCGACCTTGTCCCGGCTGCCCGCGCGGCCGGACAGCACGATGATCGGGGTGCGGGTCCAGCCGCGCAGCCCGTGGATCACCTCCAGGCCCTCGATGTCGGGGAGCCCGAGGTCCAGGACGATCAGGTCGGGGTGCCAGTCGGCGGCGCGGCGCAGCGCGGTGGTGCCGTCCGCGGCGGTCTCCACCTCGTAGCGGCGGGCGCGCAGGTTGATGCGCAGCGCCCGCAGGATCTGCGGTTCGTCGTCGACCACCAGCACGCGCGTCATGGCGTTCCCTTCTCCCGGACGGGCAGGACGACGATCATCGTCAGCCCGCCGCCGGGGGTGTCCTCGGGGATCAGCTCCCCGCCCATCGCCTCGGTGAGGCCGCGCGCGAGGGCGAGGCCGAGCCCGACGCCGGCGTGGTTGTCGCGGTCGTCCAGCCGCTGGAACGGCCGGAAGACGCGGTCCCGGTCGGCGGCCGGGATGCCGGGGCCGCGGTCGGCGATCCGCAGCTCGACGCGGTCGCGCAGCGCCCCCGCCGTGATGAGGACGGGCGGGCCCGGCGGGTGGTAGCGCAGCGCGTTGGAGATCAGGTTGACCAGCACCCGCTCCAGCAGCGCCGGGTCCGCCTCGGCCTCGGGCAGGTCGCCGGGGATCGCGACGCGGACGTGCTCGGCGGCGGCGCCGATCTCGTCCAGGGCGCGCGGGACGACCTCGTCGAGCGCGAGCGGGCGGGCGGCCATGCCGAGGACGCCCGCCTGCAGCCGGCTCATGTCGAGGAGGTTGGCGACGAGCCGGTCCAGCCGGTCGAGGGACTCCCCCGCGGTGTCGGCGAGTTCGGCGCGCTCCTCTCCGGTCCAGTCGATCTCGGTGTTGCGCAGGCTCTCGACGGCGGCCTTGGCGGACGACAGCGGGGTGCGCAGGTCGTGGCTGACCGCGCTGAGCAGGGCGGTGCGCATCCGGTCGACGGCCTCCAGCGGGCGGGCGCGCTCGGCCTCGGCCTCCAGCCGGCGGCGCCGCAGCGCGGCGGCGGCCTGCGCGGCGAACGCCTCCAGGACGCGCCGGTCCCCGGCGGGCAGCGGGCGGCCGCGCAGCGCGAGCGCGAGGTCGTCGCCGACGGGGATCTCGGTGTCGCCCTCCTCGGGGGCGGTGCAGGGCCGCCCGCCCGCGGTCGCGGCGACCTGCCAGCGCGGCGGGTCGCCGGTGCGCTCCAGCAGCGCCACCGAGTCGAGCCCGAACGTCTCGCGGAGCCGGCCGAGCAGGACGTCGAGCTCGTGCTCGCCGCGCAGCACGTTCCCGGCGAGGGTGGACAGCACCTCGGCGTCGGCGCCGAACCGGGCGGCGTCCCGGGAGCGCCGCGCGGCGGTGTCCACCACCCCGCTGACGGCCGCCGCGACCAGCAGGAACACCGCGAGCGCGATCAGGTTCTCGTGCTGGGCGATGGTGAGGGTGTGCAGCGGCGGCGTGAAGTAGAAGTTCAGCAGCAGGGAGCCCGCCACGGCGGCCAGCAGCGCGGGCCACAGCCCGCCGGCGAGCGCGACCGCGACGACCGCCGCGAGGAAGAACATGATCTGGGAGGGCAGCGAGAACGAGCCGCGGAGCTCCGTGAGCGTGAAGGTGAGCAGCGGCAGGCCGAGGACGGCGAGCGCGTAGCCGGCGAGGCGGCGCCGCAGCGGCAGGTTCGGGCCGCCGTCCTTCGGCCGGCGCAGGCTCCGGTGCGCCTGCTCGTGGGTGACCATGTGCACGTCGATCGGGCCGGACAGCGCGGTGGTGGTGACGCCGACGCCGGGCAGCAGCGCCCGCGACAGGCGGCTGCGCCGCGACACGCCCATGACGAGCTGCGTGGCGTTCACCGCGCTCGCGAACTCCAGGAGCGCGCGCGGCACGTCGTCGCCGACGACCTGGTGGTAGGTGCCGCCGAGGCCCTCGACGAGGTCGCGCTGGCGGGCGAGCAGCGCCGGTCCCGCGCCGGCGAGGCCGTCGCCGCGGGTGACGTGGACGGCGAGCAGGTCGGCGCCCTTGGTGCGGTCGGCGATGCGGGCGGCGCGGCGGATGAGGGTGTCGCCCTCGGGCCCGCCGGTGAGCGCGACGACGACGCGTTCGCGGGCCTCCCACGTCCGGTCGATGCCGTGGTCGGCGCGGTACCGGTCGAGCTGCTCGTCGACCTTGCCCGCCAGCCAGAGCAGCGCCAGCTCGCGCAGCGCGGTGAGGTTGCCGACGCGGAAGTAGTTCGACAGCGCCGCGTCGACCTTCTCGGGCGCGTAGACGTTGCCGTGCGCCATCCGGCGGCGCAGCGCCTCCGGCGCCATGTCGACCAGCTCCACCTGGTCGGCGCGGCGGACCACCTCGTCGGGGAGCGTCTCGCGCTGCGCCACCCCGGTGATCTCCTCGACGACGTCGTTGACCGACTCCAGGTGCTGGACGTTGACCGTGGTGATCACGTCGATGCCGGCGTCGAGGATCCGCTCGACGTCCTGCCACCGCTTGGCGTCGCGGCTGCCCGGGACGTTGGTGTGCGCCAGCTCGTCGATCAGCGCGACCGCCGGGGCCCGGTCGATCACGGCCTGCGCGTCCAGCTCGGTGAAGCCCGCGCCGCGATGGGTCAGGGTGCGGCGCGGGACGATCTCCAGGCCGTCCAGCAGCGCGGCGGTGCGCGGCCGGCCGTGCGTCTCGACGTAGCCCACGACGACGTCGGTGCCGCGCTCCAGCCGCCGCCTGCCCTCGCAGAGCATCGCGTAGGTCTTGCCCACGCCGGGAGCCGCCCCGAGGTAGACGCGGAGCCGCCCCCTGCCCATGGCCTTGCCTCCCCTTCTCAGCCCGGACCGTGGCCGCATCGTCGCGCGGCCGCGCGCCGGCGGCGGCGCGGCCGGCCCTGCCACCACGGTATTCGGACGGCACAGCGGTATTCGGACGGGAACGGCGTCTTGACGCGTTCCCTACGCCGCCGCCCCCGATCTTCACGCGTTCGACACGCCGCCGCGCCCGGCTCCGGCCAGGCGCGCCGCGCGCGGCCCCCGCGAGGGGTAGGCTCGCGGCACCGAGCCGGTGACGAGGCGTGAGGGAACCGTCCAGTGAGCGTGATCAACGTCGGCCAGTCCATCGTCCTCGGCGTCGTCGAGGGCCTCACCGAGTTCCTGCCGGTGTCCTCCACCGGGCACCTGAAGATCGCCGAAGGGCTCATGGACGTCCCGGTGGACGACAAGGGCGTCGTCGGGTTCACCGCCGTCATCCAGGTCGGCGCCATCGCCGCCGTCCTGGTCTACTTCTTCTCCGACATCGTCCGGATCGTCGGGGCCTGGTTCAAGGGCCTGGCGAACAAGGAGGAGCGGTACCACCACGACTACAAGTTCGCGTGGTGGGTCATCTTCGCCACCATCCCCGTCGTCATCGTCGGGGTCGCCGCCAAGCCGCTCATCGAGGGGCCGCTCGCCTCGCTGTGGGTGGTGGCCGGCTCGCTGATCGTCGGCAGCGTCGTGATGTGGCTCGCCGACCGGTACGGCCGCAACAAGCGCGGCGAGGACGACACCGGCTTCTGGGACGCGATGCTCGTCGGCTCCTCGCAGATCCTCGCGCTGCTGTTCCCCGGCTTCTCGCGGTCCGGCGCGACGATCTCGACGGGCCTGCTGCTGAACCTCGACCGCCTCGCCGCCACCCGCCTGTCGTTCTTCATGGGCATCCCCGCGCTGACCGGCGCCGGCCTGTACGAGCTGCCCGGCGCCCTCGGGTCCGGGGAGAGCGCGCTGCCGCTCGCGATCGGCACCGCCGTGTCGTTCGTCGTCGCCTACGCCTCGATCGCCTGGCTGCTGCGGTTCGTCGCGCGGCACACGTTCACCGCGTTCGTGGTGTACCGGGTCGCGGTCGGCCTGCTGCTGTTCGGGCTGCTCGGGGCCGGCACGCTGAACGGCTGACCGGCTGACCGGCGCCCGCGGGGACGTTCCGGGACCGCGGCGGGGCGCCCGCCGCCCCGGCGGGGCCATGGGGCAGACTGGCACGGTCCGCACGGCCGGCTCGCGGACCGCGCGACCGACCGTGTCCCCATCCGCATACGGAGCGTTGCGCACCCATGACAGACCAGATGCAGGCCGGGACCGTCGCGATCACCGGCCACGAGGGCGCCGAGCTCGAGGCGTACCTGGCCCGCCCGCTCGGCGACCGGCCGCGCGGCGGCGTGGTCGTGATCCACCACCTGCCCGGCTACGACGAGGGCACCAAGCAGATCACCCGCACCTTCGCCGCGCGGGGCTACGCGGCGATCTGCCCGAACCTGTACTCGCGGGAGGGCAGGGACGTCGCGCCCGACGACCAGGCCGCCGCCGCCCGCGCGAAGGGCGGCGTGCCCGACGAGCAGCTCGTCGGGGACGTCGCCGGCGCCGCCGCGCACCTCAACGGCCTGGAGGGCGCCAACGGCAGGGTCGGCGTGATCGGGTACTGCTCGGGCGGGCGGCAGTCGTTCCTCGCGGCGGTGTCGCTGGACCTCGACGCCGCCGTGGACTGCTACGGCGCGTTCGTGGTGAAGGAGCCGCCGGCGGACTTCCCGCTGAAGGCCGCTCCGCTGATCTCGCGGGCCGCCGACCTGTCCTGCCCGCTGCTCGGGCTGTTCGGCGAGGACGACCAGTTCCCTGCGCCGGACGAGGTCGCCGAGCTGGACGCGGAGCTGACGCGGCTCGGCAAGGAGCACGAGTTCCACAGCTACCCGGGCGCCGGGCACGCGTTCTTCTCCGTCGAGCGGACCTCCTACCGGCCCGAGGCCGCCGTCGACGGCTGGAAGCGCATCTTCGACTTCTTCGGCCGGCACCTCGCGTCCTGAGGGAGGACACCCGCATGTGCACCTACCAGACCCATAAGGTCGAGCTGGCCGGGGCCGCCAAGGGCGCGTCCGGCTGGTTCACGCTGACGGACGGGGCGGTCTACGTCGACCACCCGTTCCACTCGACGAACGAGCACACGCTGAACATCGACTTCACGAACCCGTCCGAGGGGCCGTCCGCGCGGGTCGCGGTGGAGCTGACCGAGGAGGCGGCGCTCGCGCTCGTCGAGGCCATCCAGAAGGCCCTCGCCTCCGCCCCGCCCGGCATGGCCTCCGCCGCCGGGCGGCGCACCGCCTGAACCCGCCCCGGGTCCCCCCGGGCGGGCGCCCACCCGGCTCGGGGGCGGCCAGGCCCGGCTATTTCAGGTTAAACCAGTAGGAATAGTTGCATAGTGCCGCCCCGGCGTGTTCTCATACCGGCATGCGCCTCCGGCCCCGCCTCGTCCGCCGCCGCCACGTGGACCTGCTCCGCGTCACGGCCGCGGGCTGTCCGGCCTGACGACCCGCCCGCGGCTCCGCCCCGCGGAGCCCGCCCGTCCCGTCCCCCAGGTCCGGCGCCCACCCCAGGGCACGAGCCGGCCGCTCGCCCGAGGAACACACCTTTCCCATGCTCAGAGAACTCCTGCCCGGAAGACCCCTCGTCCGGATCACCGCCGCCGCGGCCGGCCTCGCGCTCGCCGCGGCGGGGTGCGGGACGTCCGCGCGCGGCGACACCGGCACCGTCAAGATCGGCTACTTCCAGGGCGCGGTCGCCGGCCCCGAGGCGATCGTCGCCGCGAACGGCGACCTGGCCGGCAAGGTGCCCGCCAAGATCCGGCTGCAGCCGATCGACAGCGGCGTCGCCGGGATGGCGCAGCTGCGCGCCGGCGCGTTCCCGTTCGTCTCCGGCGTCGGGAACCCGCCGTTCACCGGCGCCTTCGCCAGCGGGACCGACGTGAAGGCCGTCTACGTCGAGAGCATCGACGCCTCCGGCCTGGCCGTCAACGACAAGATCAAGGCGCCGGGCGACCTGCGGAAGGTCGGCGTGCTCGTCGGCTCCACGCTGGACTTCCAGCTGCGCGGCTGGCTGAAGTCGCAGGGCCTGACCTCGAAGGTGCAGATCGCGAGCTTCGCCAGCGAGGCCGCCGAGGCCGCCGCCTGGAAGGCCGGGAAGATCGACTCGGTCTACATCAGCCGGTCGTTCCTGCTGGAGCTGCAGAAGCACAAGGCCCGCGTCCTGGTCGGCTCCGCCGACATCGCCAAGCTCGGCTTCGCGGCCGTCAACATGCTCGCGGTGTCCTCGGCCTACGCCAAGCAGCACGCCGACGTGGTGCAGGCGCTCGTCTGCCAGATCTCCAAGGCGGAGACGCTGGTGAAGGGCCCGCAGGCCGACAAGTACATCACCCCGGCGTCGAAGTTCATCGGCGTCGCACCGGCGGACGCCATCGCCGCGACCAAGAGCTACCCCTACATCCCCACGTCGGAGGAGACCGGGTGGCTCAAGGGGCCGGACGGGACGTCCGCGAGCGGCAGGCTCGCCCAGAACTTCAAGCTCACCGCGGACTTCCTCGTGACGCAGGGCCGGGCGAAGAGCGTCCCGGACACCGCGGAGATCGCCCGGCACATCGATCCGGCCTTCTGGGACAAGGCCCAGTCGGGAGGGTGCAAATGAGCACGACCGAGACCGAGGCGGCGGTCGCCGAGCCCGCCGCCGACGAGCCGACCGGGGTGCGGCTGCGCGACGTCCGCAAGACGTTCAGCCGGCGCCGCCGCCCCGGCCGTCCCGCGCTGGACGGCGTGACCCTCGACGTGCGGCCGGGCGAGTTCCTGTGCCTGCTCGGGCCGTCCGGCTGCGGGAAGTCGACGCTGCTGAACATCCTCGCCGGGTTCACCGCCGCCGACTCCGGCGAGGTGCTGGTCGGCGGCCGGCCCGTCACCGGCCCCGGCCACGACCGGGGCGTGCTGTTCCAGACGCCGAACCTCTTCCCGTGGCTGACGACCTGGCAGAACGTCCTGTACGGGCCGAAGGCGCGCGGCGCGCTGACCCCGCGGGTCCGCGAGGACGCCGAGCGGCTGCTGGAGACCGTCGGGCTCGCCGACGCCCGCGACGCCTACCCGCACGAGCTGTCCGGCGGCATGCGGCACCGGGCCGCGTTCGCCCGGGTGCTGGTCAACCGGCCCGGCGTGCTGCTGATGGACGAGCCGTTCGGCGCGCTGGACGCCATCACCCGCGCCGCCATGCAGCGCTTCCTGCTGGAGCTGTGGCAGCGGCACCGCACCACGATCGTCTTCGTCACGCACGACGTCGAGGAGGCGGCCCTGCTCGGCGACCGGGTCTGCGTGCTGTCGGCGCCGCCCGGCGGCACCAAGGACGTCATCGACATCGAGCTGCCGCGCCCCCGCGCCTACGAGGACACCGAGACGCTCGCGTTCGTGAACGCCAAGCGGCGCATCAGGGAGGTGCTGGAGCGATGACGACGACGACCGAGGCACCGGCGGCGGCCGCCGCCGCGGCGGGCGCCGCGCCCGGACCGTCGCGGTCGTGGCGGCGGCTGTGGACCGGCGCCGGCGCGATCGCCCTCGCGCTGCTGGTCTGGGAGGTCGCCGCGCTGGTCATCGGCGACTCCGTGACGCTGCCGACCGTCACCGAGACCGCCCGGACGCTCGCCGAGTACCTCCGCAAGCCGTACCCGGAGGTGCAGGGCAAGACGCTGGTCGCGGACGCGCTGATCAGCACCGGGCGGATCCTCGCCGGGTTCCTGCTCGGCACGGCCGCCGGGCTGGTGCTCGGCGCGTCCATGGCCGGGGTCCGGGTGATCCGCGAGCTGGCCGACCCGCTCATCGCGATCATGCGCCCGCTGCCGCCGATCGCCTTCATCCCGCTGCTGGTGGTCTGGTTCGGGATCGGCGAGACCTCGAAGATCGCGCTGATCTTCTTCGGGGTGCTGCCGATCGTGACGGTCGCGACGCTCGGCGCGCTCGACGCCGTCCCGCCCGACCTGCTGAACGCCAGCCGCAGCCTCGGCGCCTCGCAGCTGCACACCATGCTGCACGTGCGGCTGCGCGCCGCCGTACCGGGCGTCATCACCGGGATGCGGATCGCGATGGGCGGCGCGTGGACCGCCATCATCGCCGCCGAGATGATCGCCGCCACCGGCGGCGTCGGCTACCTCATCCTGCAGGCCGGCAACTACCTCCAGACGCCGCTGATCTTCAGCGGGATCGCCGAGATCGCCGTGCTCGGCTTCGCCTTCGACGGCCTGCTGCGGCTGCTGCTGCGGCTCGCCGACCCCACCGTCCGCCGCTAGAAAGGGCCCGCATCATGACCGAATTCCGTCGCATCGGCGGCCGCATCGGCGCCGAGTACACCGGGGCCGACCCGAACGACCTGCCCTTCGAGGAGGTCAACGACGCGCTGCTCGCGCACAAGGTGCTGGTGTTCCGCGGCGCCGGCCTCGACGACGAGGGCCAGCTCCGCTTCGCCTCCCGGTTCGGGGAGCTGACCAGGGCGCACCCGACCGTCCCGTCCGTGGACGGGCAGCCCGACATCCTCCCGGTGAACGGCGAGGAGGGCATCCGGTCCAACAACTGGCACACCGACGTCACCTTCGTCCGGACGCCGCCGAAGCTCAGCACGCTGCGCGCCCTGGTCGTCCCGCCGTACGGCGGCAACACGCTCATCGCCAACTCCGCCGCCGCCTACCGCGACCTGCCGGACCAGCTGCGGGACTTCGCCGACCGGCTTTGGGCCGTGCACACCAACGACTACGACTACGCGGCGCCGCGCAGCAACACCGAGAAGGCGCTGGAGTACCGGAAGGTGTTCACCGCACGCCGCTACCGGACCGCCCACCCGGTGGTGCGGGTGCACCCGGAGACGGGCGAACGCGGCCTGTTCATCGGCGGGTTCGCGCAGGAGATCGTGGGGCTGTCCGGCACCGAGTCGCGCGACATCCTGCGGCTGCTGCAGCGGTACGTGACCCGTCCGGAGAACATCGTGCGGGTGGCGTGGAACCCCGGCGACCTCGTGCTGTTCGACAACCGCATCACCCAGCACTACGCGCCCGACGACTACGGCGACCTGCCGCGCGTGCTGCACCGCGTCACCGTCGCGGGCGACGTGCCCGTGGGCGTGGACGGCGGGTCCAGCCGCATCATCGAAGGCGACGACGCCGGGCACTACACCCCGGCCGCGGAGGCCGCCGCGGCGTAGCGCTCCCGGCCGGACAGGCCCGGCGGTCCCGGACGGGACCGCCGGGCCTTTTCCGTAAGGCCACTTGTACGCGCTCGGTTACATGCTGTTACCCCGAGGGAAGGTCGCTGCCTGTTGTAGTCGCCCTGAAGCTGTGAGTAACTGGTCACGGCCGACCACGCCATGATCCAGCGAGGGGAACGACGATGGACGACTGCAGCGTTGCCCGCCGACCCGGCCGCGGGACGGGCGGGCCGGCGCCCGAGGCAGGGGCGGAGGCCGGGCCCGACACCGCGCCCGACGCCGCGCCCGTGGCCGGGGCCGAGCGCGCGGCGGCCGAGCGGGTGAGCCGGCTGCTGTCCGGGCCGAGCGGCCTCGGCACGTCGGCGGCGCGCATCCTGGACGCACTCCGCACCGTCCCGCCCGCGACGGACGCGCCCTCTCCGGACGCGCCTCCCCTGGACACGCCCGTGGAAGTCGCCCCGGCCCCGGCCGCGCCCGACACGAACACCCTGGACCCGGGCGCACTGGACCCGGGCGCACTGGACCCGGGCGCACTGGACCCGGGCGCACTGGACCCGGGCGCACTGGACCCGGGCGCACTGGACCCGGGCGTGCCGGAGACCGCCCTCCCGGTCCTGCCGACGCTCCTGCCGAGCCCGACGCGCAAGGGCGGCCACTTCTCGCCGGGCTACGCCGAACGCGCGTGGGGCGACGGCTCGTTCCCGCCGCTGTACTGCCCGCTGACGGCCCGGATCGACGACGACCTGGCGCTCGTGGTCAACGACCGGCTCGTCGAGTGGGCCGACGAGGTCGGGATCTACGCCGACCAGCTCGGCAAGTTCCGCGACACGGGGTTCGGGCGGCTCGCGGTCCTCGCCCATCCCGAGACCGACGACGTCGACCCGCTGCTGCTCGCCGCCAAGATGAACGCCGCGTGGTGGGCGTGCGACGACTACTACGCCGACGAGAGCGACCTCGGCGCCATCCCCACCGAGCTGCCGCCGCGGCTGGCGCTGGTGATGTCGGCGATGGACCCGCCGCCGGACGCGGGCAAGTACACCGACCAGGTCGAGGAGGCCGTGCGGTCCGACCCCGTCCTCGTCGCGCTGCGCTCCGCCACCGGCCACCTCAAGCGCCACGCCGGGCCGTCGCAGCTCATGCGCGTCCTCAACACCACGTTCCAGATGTACGTCAGCTGGACGGCGTACGCGGCGTGGCGGCATCTCGGCCAGTTGCCCCCGGTGTGGCGGTACCTCGCCGCGCGCCAGCACGACAGCTTCTACACGTCCATGACGCTGATCGACATCGTCGGCGGCTACCAGCTGGACTCGAACCTGTTCTACGAGCCCCGCGTGCACCGCGCGGTGATGCAGGCGGGCACCGCCTCGGTCATCGTCAACGACCTGCACTCGGTGGAGCGGGAGGCCGCCGACGACCTGCCCGACTGCAACGTGGTGCTGCTGATCGCCGAGGAGGAGGGCTGCTCCGTCGAGGAGGCGGTCCGGACGGCGGTGGCGATGCACAACGACTTCGTCCGCGGGTTCGAGGACAGCCAGCGGGAGCTGGCCTCGGTCCCGTCCGCCGAGCTGCAGCGGTTCCTGCTCGGCGTGCAGAGCTGGATGGCCGGCTGCCTGGAGTGGCACGGCGCGTCCGACCGCTACAAGTGACGACCCCCACCCCGATGACCCGAACCCCACGAAAGGATCACCGGACATGACCGCAACCCAGGACTCCCCGGTCCTCGGCAGCCTTTACCAGCACTCCGTCGCCGAGTACTGGAACGCCGAGCGCAACCCGGTCAACCTCCGGCTCGGCGAGGTGGACGGGATCTACCACCACCACTACGGCATCGGCCCGGTCGACTGGACGGTCCTCGACGGCCCGGCCGAGACCCGCGAGCAGCGGACCATCGCCGAGCTGCACCGGCTGGAGTGCGCCCAGGCCGACCTGCTCATGAGCCACCTCGGCCCGATCAAGCCGGCCGACCGGCTGATGGACGCCGGGTCCGGGCGCGGCGGGTCGAGCCTGGTGGCCCACGAGCGGTTCGGCTGCCGGGTCGACGGGGTGTCGATCTCGGAGTCGCAGGTCGCGTTCGCCAACGACCAGGCCGAGCGGCACGGCGTCGCCGGCAAGGTCCGCTTCCACTTCAAGAACATGCTCGACACGGGCTTCGAGACCGGGGCGTTCCAGGCGATCTGGAACAACGAGAGCACCATGTACGTGGAGCTGGGCCTGCTGTTCGCCGAGCACGCCCGGCTGCTGAGGCGCGGCGGCCGGTACGTGACCATCACCGGCTGCTACAACGACGCCTACGGGCTGCCGTCGCGGGCCGTCAGCGAGATCAACGCGCACTACATCTGCGACATCCACCCGCGCAGCACCTACTTCCGGGAGATGGCGGCGAACCGGCTCGTCCCGGTGAGCGTCGTCGACCTCACCTCGGCGACGATCCCGTACTGGGAGCTGCGCGCGAAGTCGACGCTGGCGACCGGCATCGAGCAGGCGTTCCTGGACGCCTACAAGGGCGGCAGCTTCCAGTACCTGCTGATCGCCGCCGACCGGGTCTAGGCGGCCCGGCTCCGGCGGCCGGGGCCGGGCGACCGGGTGTGGGAAGAGCGTGCCGCGGCCCGCCGGTGGGAGGCACCGGCGGGCCGCGGGGTCCTGTTCGAGACGGTCCGGCGGGCGTCAGCTCGCCAGGAAGGTGCGGACGGAGTTCAGCACCACCGTGTCGGTGAGGTAGGTGAGGTGGTTCTCGCACGCCACGTAGTTGTTGGTGGCGCCGCTGAGCATGGTGCTGGTGTAGGGGTTGATGACGCCGTCGCACGGCGAGTACCAGGTGGCGTACTTGGTGTCGCCGGGCGTCTCGTCACCGGAGGCCAGCGTCTGGATGAACGACGAGCCGGGCGACATCTGCTGGCAGGTCGTGTAGATCAGGCAGGCGTAGGCGGCCGTGGTGCCGTGGTTGGCGCCCGCGAGGGAGGCGAGGTGCCTGACGTACTGCTGCCCCCCGAGCTCCTTGATGTACCACCAGCTGACGAGCCCGCCCATCGAGTGGTTCACGATGTCGACCTGCGACGAGCCGGTCTGCGCCCGCACCTGGTTCACGTAGGAGGCCAGGCTCGCGGCGTTGGTCTTGTTGTCGCCGTAGGAGTTGTAGTTGAACGCGAACATCTCGTTGCTGCTGTAGCCGGCCGCGGCGAACACCGCCTCCGCGGTGACCCAGTTGGACGCGTTTCCGGTGTAGCCGTGGACGAACACCACGGGCGTGTGCCCGGCCGCGTGCGCGGGCGCGCTCACGCCGACGACGGCACCGAGCACGGTGACCGCCGCGGTCAGGAGAGTGCCGAGAATCCGGCGCATCTGCTCCTCCTCGGGGGGTGGGGGTGTTTCGTCACCGAGTGTCGGTGCCGTCGCCGGTCACCGCATCGGCGAAATCACCGGTCTCGCGCGTCCGGCGCCTGCTCGCGCTGGAACGTCGAGTAGAGCCACCAGAGCGACGGCAGGAGCAGCAGCGCGCCGACGCCGAGGGAGGCGAGGCTCGCGACGAGGACGGAACCGGTGGCCGCGGCCTCGTCCAGGTCGACGCCGGGCAGCAGGTGCGGGTACTGGCCGACGCCCCACCCCCACAGCAGGCCGACGACGGCGAGCGCGGCGGTGGCGCGGACGGCGACGTACGCGCGCCGCCACAGCAGGACCATCGACGCGAGCCCGGACGCGATCGACACCACGAGCAGCGGCAGCCCGCGCCCGGAGGTCAGCCCGGTGAACAGCCGCGGCGCGTCGGCGTGCAGGACGGCGAGGCCGCCGCCCGACAGGGCGCCGACCACCGCGCCGGCGGCCAGCGCCCGCCGCCGGAACCGCTCGGACAGCTCGGGGTGCCCGCCGCGCTCGGCGTCCCGGGTGAGGTAGACGGCGGCGAGGTAGGCGGCGACGCCGACCGCGAGGCCGCCGGTGATCAGCGAGGTCGGGTTGACCCAGCTGGTCACGAGGCCGCCCTTCGCCAGCCCCGGCGGGACGCGGAAGGAGGCGATCGCGCCGGCCACCGTGCCGAGGAAGAACGGCGTGACGAGCGAGGAGAACGCGAACGTGGCGCCGAACAGCCGCTGCTGCCACAGCGCCGTGCTGGCCTTGCGGAACGCGAACGCGGCGCCGCGCGCGATGATGCCGAGCGCGGCGAGCGTCAGCGGGATGTAGAGGGTGGAGGCGAGCGCCGCGAACACCGACGGCAGGCCCGTCCAGGTGACGACCAGGACGAAGATCAGCCACACGTGGTTGGTCTCCCAGACCGGGCCGATGGAGTGCTCGATCAGGGACCGCTGCGGCCGGCCGCGCTCGCTGCCGCCGGCGATCAGGTCCCAGACGCCGCCGCCGAAGTCGGCGCCGGCGAACAGCACGTAGGCGCTGAGGCCGATCCACAGCACGGCGAGGAGGATCTCGGCCGCCACGGGTCAGACCACCGTGAACCCGGTGACGTCCTGCTCCTGCGGCGCGATCGGCACGGGCGCGTCCCGGGCCAGGCGCCGCAGCACGTACACCGACGCGACCGTGAGCACGGCGTAGACGGCGCCGACCAGGGCGGCGCCCCAGACCAGGCCGGGCGCCGGGTTGACGGCGTCGGCCGTGCGCAGGACCCCGTACACGCTCCACGGCTGCCGTCCGACCTCCGTGACCGTCCACCCGGCTTCGAGGGCGCCGACGGCGGCGACGCCCGACACCGAGGTGGCGACCAGGAACCAGCGGGTGCGGGGCATGTCGCGGCGGCGCCACCAGTACAGGGCGAGCCAGAGCGCCAGCAGCAGCATCGCGGAACCGAGGCCGACCATCACCTCGAAGCCCCAGTGCACGATGTTCACGGGCGGGCGGTCCGCGGGCGGCACCGAGTTCAGGCCGACGATCTCGGCGTCCGGGTCGGCGTGCGCCAGCAGCGACAGCCCGCGCGGGATCCCGATCCCGTAGCGCAGCTCGCCGTCGACCGCGACGCCGGCGATGTGCAGCGGGACGCCGCGCGCGGTCTCGAACACGCCCTCCATCGCGGCCAGCTTGATCGGCTGGTGGTCGGCGACGAACCGCGCCGACCAGTCGCCCACGACGATCTGCGGCAGCGCGACGGCGGCGGCGACGGTGAAGGGCAGCAGCAGGCCGAGGCGGTGGTAGCGGTCGCGGCGCCCGCGCAGCATCGCCACCGCGTACACCGACGCCATGCCGAACCCGGCGACCATGAACGCGGCGAGGATCATGTGGACGGTCTGCGACGGGAACGACGGGTTGAACATCGCCCGCCAGGGACGCACCTCCACGACGCGGCCGTTCTCCGTGCGGAACCCGACGGGCGCCTGCATCCACGCGTTCGCGGTCACCACGAAGAACGCGCTGAGCACGCCGGCGACGACGATCGGCACGCCGGACAGCAGGTGCTTCACCGGGCTCAGCCGGTCCCACGCGTACAGGTACACGCCGAGGAAGATCGCCTCGATGAAGAACGCGATGCCCTCCAGCGAGAACGGCAGCCCGATGACCTGCCCGTAGACGCCCATCATGCCGGGCCACAGCAGGCCCATCTCGAACGACAGGATCGTCCCGGACACCGCGCCGACGGCGAACAGCACGCCCATCGCGCGGCCCCACCGGCGCGCGAGCAGCCGGTAGTTCGCGTCGCCGGTGCGGTGGCCGCGCCACTCGGCGATCAAGGTGATGGCGGGCATGCCGACGCCGAGGCAGGCGAGCACGATGTGCCAGCCGAGCGAGACGGCCATCTGGGTCCGCGCGGCGACGAGGTCGCCCGGTGTCGCGGCGGCCGCCAGCTGCCCCGTCACGGTCACGTGCCGCTCCCCTCGGATGCCGTTCGCGCGGTGTCCGGCGGGGTCGTACCCGGGCGCCGCGGAGCGACGCGGCGGCCGGGACGATCATGGGCGGCCGTTGACCATTCCGGGTGTCAGCCCTGGTCGCGGCGGGCGCGGGCGCGGCGCTTGCCCTCGTGCATCGCCTGGACGCGGGCGATGGGGATGGTGTGGCCCTCCTCGACGAGGTCGGCGGGCAGGGGGCGCGCGGCAGGCATCAGCTCCAACCAGGGGTCGCGGTCGGCGAGCAGCTCCGCCGCCGTCCGGATCGTGAAGGCGCGCGGGTCGGCGGCGTCGAGCTCGTCCCACGGGACGGGGAAGGACACCGTCGTGCCGGGCCTGATCCGGGGGCTGTAGGCGGCGGCGACGGTCGCGCCGCCCGCTCTGGTCGAGTCGAGGAACACCTTGCCGGCGCGGTCCTCGCGGATGAACGCCGTGGTGGCGAGGGCGGGGTCGAGGCGTTCGGCGCGGGCGGCGAGCGCGCGGGTCGCCGCCGCGGCGTCGTCGGCGGCGGTGCGGCCGTCGAGCGGGACGAACACGTGCACGCCCTTGGACCCGCTGGTCTTCACGGCGCCGTCGAGCCCGCAGTCGGCGAGCGCGCGCCGCACCAGGCGCGCGGCGCCGACCGCGGCGGAGAACGGGCCGCCGTCCGGCGGGTCGATGTCCATCACCAGGTGGGTGGGGCGACCGGGGTCGGCGGCGGTGGCGAGCGGCGGGTGGTACTCCACCGCGCGCTGGTTGGCGAACCACAGGAGGGTCCGGCGGTCGTCGCAGAGCGCGTAGGACACCTCCCGCCGCGACGTCTCGGCCCACACCGTGACCCGGCGCACCCAGGGCGGCGTGTACTTGGGGAGATTCTTCTGCATGAACGGCTTCTGGCCGCGCAGCACGCGGATGACGGACAGCGGGCGGCCCTCCAGCTTCGGGACGAGCCGCCCGGCGACGGCGTCGAGGTAGTCGACCAGATCGCGCTTGGTCGCGTCGGCGCCGTCGAACAGCGGCTGGTCGAGGTTGGTCAGCCGGACCCCGTCGCGCTCCTCTTCCGTGCTCACGCCTCCACCTTCGCACGCGCCTCCGACAGGCCGTTCGGGTAGCGTCGGAGCGTGTACATACCCGCACATTTCTCGGCCGGTGACGCCGAGGTCCGGGCGCTGCTCGACGGCTGCGGCGCGGCCGACCTCGTCACGAGCACGCCGCGCGGCCTCGTCGCCACGTTCCTTCCCGTCCTGTACGACCCGGACGTCGGCGAGCACGGCGCGCTGCTCGCGCACGTCGCCCGCAACAACGACCAGTGGAGCGCGCCCGCGCAGGGCGAGTCGCTGTTCATCGTGCACGGTCCCGACGCGTACGTGACGCCGTCGTGGTACGCGTCCAAGGCCGAGCACGGGCGGGTCGTGCCGACGTGGAACTACCTCACCGCGCACGTGTACGGGCGGCTGGTCGTCCACGACGACCCGGCGTGGCTGGAGTCGCTGGTGCGGCGGCTCACCGACAGGCACGAGGCGGGCCGTCCCGCCCCTTGGTCGGTGGACGACGCGCCGCCGGAGTACATCGCCGGGCAGCTGCGCGCGATCGTCGGGCTGGAGCTCGTCATCACCCGGATCGAGGCGAAGGCGAAGCTGAGCCAGAACCGGCCGGCGGCCGACCGGGACGGCGTCGCCGCCGGGTCCCTCGCCGAGGGCGACCCGGCCATGGCCGAGGCCGTGCGCGCGGCCGCGAGGCCGGACGCGCCGGAGCGGTGAACGCCCGTACGGTCAGCCCGGTGCTCGTCGGCCGCGAGCGCGAGTCCGCCGCGCTCGACGCCGCCTTCCGCGACGCCCGCGCCGGGACGCCGTCGGCGGTGCTGCTCGGCGGGGAGGCCGGGGTCGGCAAGACCCGGCTGGTCGGCGAGTTCGGCGCGCGCGCCCGCGCGGAAGGTGCGCGGGTCCTGGTCGGCGGCTGCCTGGAGCTCGGCACCGAGGGGCTGCCGTTCGCGCCGTTCACCGCGGCGCTGCGCGGGCTCGTCCGCGACGTCGGCGTGGACGGGGTGCGCGGCCTGCTGCCCGCGGGCGCGGGCGACGGGCTGGGCCGGCTGCTGCCCGACTTCGGCGACGCCGACGCGGGCGCGTTCACCGGCGAGTCCCGGGCCCGGCTGTTCGAGCTGGTGCTGACGCTGCTGGAGCGGCTCGCGGCGTCCGGGCCGGTGGTGCTGGTCGTCGAGGACGCGCACTGGGCGGACGCCTCGACCCGCGACCTGCTGACGTTCCTCGTCCGCAACCTGGGCGCCGGGGACGCGCTGCTGATCGTCGTCACGTACCGGACCGACGAGCTGCACCGCGCGCATCCGCTGCGCCCGGTCCTCATCGAGCTGGAGCGCGTCGAGCACGTCGCCCGCGTCGAGGTCGGGCGGCTCGGCCGGGACGAGGTCGGCGAGCTGGTGCGCGGCATCCTCGGCGCGGGCCCGCCGGCCGGCACGCTCGCAGACGTGTTCGAGCGCAGCGAGGGCAACCCGCTGTTCGTCGAGGCGCTGGTCGGGTCGGGCGCCGGCCGGGACCTGCCGGAGTCGCTGCGCGACCTGCTGCTCGGCGCCGTCCAGCGGCTGCCGGAGGACACCCAGGAGATCCTGCGGGTGGCGGCGGGCGGCGGCGCGCGGATCGAGCACGAGCTGCTCGCGGCGGTCGCCGGGCTGGACGAGCGGGAGCTGACCCGCGGGCTGCGGCCCGCCGTGGCGGCCAACACGCTGGTGGTGGACGGCGACGGCTACGCGTTCCGGCACGCGCTGATCCGCGAGGCGGTGCACGACGACCTGCTGCCCGGCGAGCGGACGCGGCTGCACGTCCGGTACGCGCGGGTGCTGGAGGAGCACCCGGAGCTGATGCCGGACCGGGCGCGGGCGGTGACGCTGGCCCACCACTGGCACGCGGCGCACGACGTCGTCCGGGCGCTGACCGCGGCGTGGCGGGCCGTCGGGGAGACCCGGCGGGCGCTCGCCTACGCGGAGGCGCTGCGGATGGCGTCGCGGGTGCTCGGGCTGTGGGACCGGGTGCCGGACGCGGCGGAGCGCGTCGGCGTCCCGCACGTCCAGGTGATGGAGGAGGCCGTCACGCTGGCCGACCTCGCGGGCGAGCCGGACGTCGGGATCCGGCTGGCGACCGAGGCGCTGCGCGCGGGCGAGGCGGCCGGCGACCCGATGCGGGAGGCGCGGCTGTACGAGCTGCGCGGCATGCTGCGGCTGCGGGCGGGCAGCGACAAGGCGCCCGCGGACCTGCGGGAGGCGGCCCGGCTGGTGCCGGCCGACCCGCCGTCGGCCGAGCGGGCGCGGGTGCTCGCGACGCTCGCCACGAAGATCATCGGCCTGCACGGCACCCGCGCGGAGGCCCTGGACGCGGCGCGCGAGGCGCTGGAGGTCGCGCGGGCGGTCGGGGACACCGAGTCCGAGCTGTCGGTCGAGCTGAACCTGGCCTGGCTCGACCTGTTCGACCAGGACGACCCCGAGGCGTTCTTCGCCCGGATCGGGCGGGTCGCGGCGCGGGCGTCGCAGGTCCGCGCGTTCGAGCCGCTGCTGCGCGCGTTCACCAACCACTCCGACGTGCTGGAGATGTACGGGCGGCACGCGGAGGCCGCCGAGGTGGCCGCCGCGGGCGTCGCCCGGGCGGAGGAGTACGGGCTGGCCCGGTCGGCCGGCGCGTTCCTGTCCATCAACGTGGCGGAGCCGCTGGTGTCGCTCGGCCGCTGGGACGAGGCGCTCGACGTGATCGGGCGGACGCTCCCGCGGACGTCGGCGGGCGTCATCCGGGCGGGGCTGCACCACCTGGCGGGGGCGGTCGAGCTGGCCCGGGGCGACCTCGCCGCCGCCGAGCGGCACGCGGCGGAGCCGCCCGGGCTGATCGCGCGGGGCGCGGCGCGCCGCGCGCAGAACCTGTTCCCGGTGGCCCGGCTGAGCGCGCTGATCGCGCTCGCGCGGGACCGCCCGGCCGAGGCCCTGGACGCGCTCGACCCGATCCTCACCGACGTCGGCCTGCCCGACGAGTCCCGGTACGCGCTGCCGGGGCTGGTGGTCGCGGCCGCCGCCTGCGCGGAGCTGGGCGACACGGGCGCGCTGGCGAAGGTGCGGTCCCGCGTGGAGGGGCTGCGCGTCCACGGGCCGGTGCAGGAGGCGCACCGGCTGACGTTCGAGGCGGAGGCCGCGCGCGCCGAGGGCGTCCTGGACCAGGCGGCGTGGGACGCGGCGGCCGCGGCGTGGGACGCGCTGCACCAGCCGTACGGGACGGCGTGCGCGCTGGTCAGGGCCGGGGAGGCCGCGCTCGCGGCCGGGGACCGGGACCGCGCGGGCTCGGCGCTGCGGCGGGCCGCCGAGCTGGCGGGCGGCCTGCGCGCCGGTCCGCTGCGGGAGCGCGCCGCCGACCTCGCGCGCCGCGCCGGGGCCCCGCTCGGCGGCGACCGGCGCTCCCCCCGGCTCGGCCTCACCCCGCGCGAGACGGAGGTACTGCGGCTCGTCGCCGCCGGGCGCAGCAACCGGGAGATCGCCGAGGCGCTGTTCATCTCGGTGAAGACCGCCAGCGTGCACGTGTCCCACATCCTCGGCAAGCTCGGCGTCGCCGGCCGCGGCGAGGCCGCCGCGGCCGCCCACCGGCTCCGGCTGTTCGACTAGCCGGCCGGGCGGCGCGGCCGGGCGGCGCGGCCGGCCGCCGGGGGGGCGCGGGCGGGGGGTCGGGCGTGCGGTCGGGGGGTGGGGCGGTCGGGGGCGCG